>JAKAUW010000056.1 GCA_021817455.1 Thermoplasmata archaeon
AGGAATTTAGGGGAAAAGGGTATGCGAGTAAGCTCCTTGACATGTCCTTAAATGGCCTGAAAAAGTTAGGATTTGAGGATTGCCAGCTTTGGGTATCTGAGGGAAATCCTGCGAGGAAACTTTACGAAAAGGAAGGCTTCAGGGAGTCTGGCACATCGGAAATTTTCTATTACAAAAGACCCTGATTTCCTCTTAAGCGGGTTAGCCGCTTCAAATTAAATAAGAAAGCCCACTTAGAACCACCGGGAGAATGAAATTATCATCCAGCAGGTGCACTGAAAGGCTTTCGAGTAGAGCTGACAGGAGCGCTATTCCAATTCCTTCGAATCCAATAAGTGCGAAAGCGAAGATGCTGGAAAACACGAAAATAGCCATGAAACCTGCAAGAGACTTTTTCCTGTTGTAAGGCAGTTTAGGCGACTTTAATTTGCTTCCGAATATGGTCGCAAGAGAATCCCCTATTGTTGTAACAAAGATTATGATCGCGAGCATGGAATTGGAGTTGACTATGCCTAAAGCTATGAGTATCCCTGCAGCGAACCAGATAGCTCCGAGCCCAAGTGGAGTCTTTGGCCTTTCGAATGAGTTAAGAGTTTTTCCAAGTTTTGTCTCCGGAGCCATGGAATAGTAGTTTCCTATCAAGTAAAGTGGAAAAATAGCCATGCTCATTGTCATGCGGAATTCCTTCGGGCCCATTGTGAAAAGCAGGATGAGAATCACAATTCCTGCACCTACCTGGATAAGGTCTCTATTTACCTCCTTCACAACGTCTGTACCCTTGGAATTGTTGTTGGCAACAATATGGCCCCTGCTTTGCTCATCTGTAAACAGAGATATTGCTGTGCCTATTCCAACAGAGAGGTCAAATAATCCCCAAACCAGGAGGTCCGTTCTCATTATAATAAGGGCAATCCCAATAATGAAAAGTACTGGCGTAAAATAGTAAAAAACCCTTGTATAAAGGTATTTTACACTAATTGCGGATAATACCATGACCAGAAACGGCATGGTTGTTGTGAAAAGAAAGTAAAAAGCTATGCCCAGAAGGGTAACTATGACATACGAAACTGCAAAACGCCTTGCATCCCTGGCAGCTGTTACTGCCATGAATATTAGCGAAAATGAAAGCGCCACCAGATTTAGAATTTCAAGCAGTTCCATGAAATATCATTTGCAATTCTATATTAAAATCTATGTTCGCGATATAAATAAATAAAATGGGACTAAAGCCTGGAGACAATACCTGCTACCAGAAGGATCAGGAATGGAATCACAGTGACATAGTCTGGAAGGGCAATTATTCCCGCCAATCCAATTACAAGCATTATCATGCCAGCATCCTTCTTGCGTGAAGTTACCAGGAAAGCGCCTACAAGGCCAATGACTGAAAAGAGAATCATTGTTATGGCATCGCCCTGGGGGAACGAGCTTATGAGCTTGTGAATTAGAAGACCTATCGCGCCCATTATGATGCCTAAAAGACTTCCCACAAGACCGATCAACTGGTCAAGAGACCTTTTTGCCATGAACTAAGACAGGAATGATCAGAATATAACATTTTTTGTAGGTAATCTCAGGAATTCCACAATCCCGCATATGCAAAATATTAATTGGGTATTAGCCTCTATTGTATTCATGGAAGTCCTCTCCTCTGTTGCCAGCCTGGGCATATCAGTCAGAGGCTATGATGAAGGAGTTCTCACCGGACTCATTGGCCAGCTGGGACCTGACAAGATTTTCCTGACCGAGATTTCACAAGCTGAATTTACGAAGGAATCTATACCTGCATTCTACCATTCACTAGGAAGATCCACTGGCGCCACAATCATACCTGCCGGGGTAAGCAATGAGCCATTTGAAAAATTCCGGGAGGAATATGTGGCTGAAAACCTGAACACGCCGGAACTTACAATCAAGAAGAACATGCTTGGGCTCATTGATGATACAATTTACAACTATCTTGCACAATATTGGAAAGGCCCCGATACCATTAATTCAGAGGTCACTGATTCTCTTTTCAGGGCAAAACACAAGCTTTTCTCATCAGTTTTCTTCGAACTCGAGAATGGTACCTGGGATGAGCGACACAAGTCGATTGTCGAAGTTATAAAAAGAGGCAAACCCACAGATGCCTCCTTGATTCTTTCAGATGTAGAAAGCAGGTACTGGTACAAGGATCACCTTAACCTGCTCAAGGATTGATGGAATAAGATCAAATTATTTATTCTACCATCTGATATGGAAGAGCAATCCCTGTCATCATGGCAAGATTGAACCAGTGATGTAGAAATGACAATATTTCAAGGTAAATCCAGAAAAAAGGCGACTGGCGGAAAGCTAAAGGCTTCCAGGTCAAAGAAGAGATTCGAACTGGGTAGAGAGCCCACATTGACTAGAATTGGCCCTGAAGCGAGAAAGATGCTCCGCACGCTTGGCGGAAACAGCAAAGCAGTCCTCATGAGAGCAGAAGTTGCCAACGTCTACGTACCAGCTGAAAAAGTAACTAAGAAAGTGAAGATCCAGACAGTGAAAGAGAACCCGGCCAACCCCCACTATGTCCAGAGAAACATAATGAATAGGGGAACTGTTATCCAGACAGAGCTCGGGGAAGCAAGGATCACTTCCAGGCCTGGACAGGATGGAGTAGTCAACGCAGTTCTCCTATGACCCTTACTCTTTATACACAGTATTTTAACCCTAAGATTTCCAAAAGCAAGGGCAGGAGAGTACCTCTCGAGACTGCCAGGAAATTTTCTGATAGCAAGCTTGAAGAGATATTAAGATCACTCAAGTTCCATTTTGAGTCCAGGGAAGCGCATTATCCGAGAGTTCCGTGGGAACCTTCAAAGATATATGTTATTGAAGCCAACGTCAAGAAGAGCACACTCATAGAGCTCATTTCAAGAAGGCTTTAGCGAATATTGCTTCTTATCAAGTATTCCACAAGGATTACGTCTTTCCAGGCTCCATCAAGTTTAGCATGACTTTCGTGACTTCCAATCTCTCTGAACCCGATTTCCTTTAGCATTTTCCGACTGACGTGGTTCTCCGAAAAAACCTTAGAAACAAGTTTCCAGAGACCAATTTTTTCTGATTCATTTATGAGAGCTTTCATTGCAATTGTGCCAATTCCTGTACCTCTTCTAGATCGAAGGACGTAGACAGAAAATTCCCCAATTCCTCTATAACATTCTCTGGAACTGTAAGGAAAACTGGCTGCAAATGCTACCACTTCACCATTTTCAACAGCTACTATTACCGGATAACAATTGTTTATCCATGATTCCAGTTCCTTTGGAGTCTTAAATTCGGATTCAAAAGTGGCAATCCTGTCTGAAATGCCCTGGTTGTAAATTCTGGATATCCCTTCAAGATCAGAAAACAAAGCCTTCCTGGTTTGCACCGGCATTCTGGATAAACATGAAGGGCGTTAATAAAATTCTGATTCTTCCGCTTTCTTCCTGGTTTTTGGCGGCTGGTTCCTTGGCTTTTTTTTAATTGTGTAATACTGCAGGGGATGTTTCAGCCATTCCTTGTGGCATAGTGGGTCATCACCCATATAACAAAGGTGGTTAGACTGGAGAACAGTGCATTTCGGAGGCGAATACTCTGTGCTAGAGATCTCGCCTGTAACATGGTTCACCTGGTAAGTGGTCAGTGTTTCCCTGAAATCCGGGGCTGTTTTGAAGAGAGCTATTATTCCCTGGTTGTCCATTCCAATTTTGTGGAGGAAGCTAACTAGGGTAAATCTTGCAAGATGTGGGAGGTTGACCCCGTCCTGCATCTCAGTAATATATTCTTTAATGCAGGGCGGAAAAAGATTGAAGTCTACTTCGCCCAGGTCGAAATTCTTTGTTATTCCCGATTTTTGAAGTTTTTCAATTATCTCATCAATGCTGGTCTTCATGGGTTGCAGTATTGTTGCAGTTTTGCCTGGTTCTATTGTCTCATATGCAGCAAGGACATTCCTGACAAAGGCCTCCCGGATCACCTTGGCAGCTATTTCCCTGTCAGTGTATACGATTCCTCTTCTGACATTCTGGTAAACCAGCCTGTACTTGAACCCACTCACCCGTGAGGTATACATTACAAAGGTTCCAACAGACATTGTAAAAACCTCATCCTCATCTGAATACTGTATGGGAACCCCATATCTTTGCGCATAATCCGGTACGAATTCCGGTGCAAGGGATGAAGCACTGAGAAAGTTCTCAACAATGTCTCTCGCGTGGTTTATTACCCTTGAAGTAAGGATATGCTCATTCACATATCTAAGCAGCCATAGGGAAAGTGGAAGGCAAATCAGGTCATCAATTGTTGATACCTCCTTTCTTTCCTCATTGCCCATGGCTTCCACGATCAACCGGACAGAATGCCTGCGGATCTGTGATGAAGTGGGATCAAAAGAGGAAAGGATGTGGGATATGGAAGTATCCCTGACATCCAGGTAAGCGTTGGCTGCCTGCGGAATCATCTAAGATACTTCTATAAGGTCCCTTGGTGCAGTGGTGATGAGTTCAAACCCATCCTTCTTGACAATGACATCATCTTCGATCCTTACTCCGCCAACCTTAGGTATGTAGACTCCCGGCTCAACTGTTACGACCATGTTTTCTTTAAGAGGGAAGTCAAAGCTGGAGGCCAGTGCAGGATGATCATGAACATCCAATCCGAGGCCATGGCCAAGGGAATGTATGAACCTGCCCTTGAATTTGGAGTCATCGATTACTTTTCTCGCCTTGAGATCAACATCCCTTCCATTGACATTCTCCTTGATGATGTTCATGCTCTCCGTCTGGGCCCTGAAAACTATATTGTACATTTCCTTCATTTCCTCTGTGGCTTTGCCAAAAACCACGGTTCTGGTTATATCTGAACAATATCTTTTGTATCTCGCCCCGAAGTCCATCAGCACAAATTCATTCTTCTTGAGTTTTCTGTCTCCCGGCGCATAATGAGGCATGGATGCATTTTCACCGAAGGCGACAATGGATGAGAAAGACGGTTCTGAGGCACCTAGCTTCATCATCTCGTATGCCAGTTCAGATGCGACCTCACTTTCAGTCATGCCAACATGAAGCTTGCCAATTACCTTTTCAAATGCCTCGCTTCCAATCTTGGCCGCCTTCCTGAGCCTGGAGAGCTCTTCCGGGTTCTTCATTCTCCTGGACTCCAAAATAGAACTAGATACATCGATGAATTCCTTGTCCGGTATGACCCTGAGGAGCCTCTTATACTGCTCAAGTGTGAGAGATGAATAGTTCAACCCTACCACATTTGCATCCTTCAAGTTCTCTTTTACGGCGTTTTCAAAATCTCCCCTTCCATTGGCAACAATTACTTCAAGGCCAGTTTGCCTTGCTGTTTCCTCCTCCAGGGCGGAGGTTATGATCTTGAGGTCATCTGGTTTAACAATAAGTGCGGAACCCTCAAAGAGCCCACCGGAAACTCCAGTTAGGTAGAAAAATGTCTTGTCAACACTGTTTTCATCTCCCTGAACAATCAGGATTGCATCGGTTTCCCTTGCATAGTCAAATATTCTCTTGAAGTCCATAATATCAATTGACAATAGGTTGCGTGTTAAAACCTTTTGTGGAATCTTTGCGAATGGTTCTGTATCCCGGGTATAAGATAGGTTAAAGGTTTATTCCCATATGGAATACGGAGACAGTGAGATTAACTGAAACTTTCCACAGCATCCAGGGCGAAGGGACGCTTATGGGGCTTCCAATGTTCTTCGTTAGAACGAACAGATGCAACCTCAGATGCAAATGGTGCGATTCCACATATACTTTTGATGGTGGTTTTGAAAGGGAACTCGAGGATATCTTGAAAGAGGTGAGTGCCGCACCAGAAGAATGGGTGTGTTTCACTGGAGGCGAACCACTCCTCCAAAGGGAAGCTGAGAATTTTGTCAAGAAAGCAGTCGAAGCGGGAAAAAAAGTGCTCATCGAAACTGGAGGCTCCCTTCCAGTTCATAAGTACACACAGATTCCGGGAACACTAATTGACATGGATGTTAAGACACCATCATCCGGTGAGGAAAATTCGATTCATATACCAAACCTCAAGTCACTGCGCCAGACTGATTACATAAAATTTGTAATCAAGGACCAGGCGGATTACAGATATGCATCAGATTTCATTTCTTCCCACAGGGGAGAGATAAAAAGTGAGGTAATAATGCAGCCTGCCTGGGGAACAGACCTGAAATGGCTCGTTGAATTGGCCTTGAGGGATAACCTGAAAGTAAGGATCCTTACTCAGATGCATAAGCTCATTTGGGGAGAAGTCCCCGGAGTATAATCCCTATGGCATTTGATACAATTCTTATTGGCAAATTTTACTTTCAGGGACAGTTCAGGGACCTGGAAATTGGCATAAGGAATGGTTTGATAGAAAAGATCGGCAAAGACCTGAAAGGCGGAATTAGAAAAGAGCTAGAAGGTGCAATTTTTCCATCCGGAACGGATACACATGTGCATTTTCGCGATCCGGGAGAGACGCATAAAGAGGATTTTTCCACCGGTACCATTTCTGCTGCCTATGGGGGTACCACTACCATATTCGACATGCCCAACAACATAACGCCCATAAGTGACTATGCAGCTTTCGATGATAAGCTTCACACAGTCCGAAACAGGGCATACGTTGACTTCGGGCTTTATTCACTGTTTAACGGAAAAAATTCTCAGCTTATAGACAAACGAAGCAGTTCCATAAAGATCTATCTTGGTGGCAGCACAAATTCCATTCCAGTAGGCGATATCCAGGATAAGGAACTTAGAGGCTTAAGCGAACTGGGCAAGCCTGTTGTATTCCACGGAGAAGATGCAGTTTGCCTTGCTAGACATAAAAACGATGAGGTACACTCCCTTTCGGATCATGAACATAGCAGGCCAGAGATTTGCGAAGCAGAATCTGCCAGGGCTATTCTAAAACTGGGAATAGGGCGCTCCCTGATGGGGCACATAAGCACTCCAAACAGCCTGGATATTCTTCAGGGAAAAGTCAAGGGCGAGGTGACACCACACCATCTCCTCCTAAATACCGACTCAGAATCCGGTTCCTGGGGGAAAGTGAATCCGCCCTTGAGGAACAAAAATACTCAGGAAAATAATCTCCAGGCTTACCTGGATGGTAAATTTGACCTGCTTTCCTCAGATCACGCACCGCACACCGAGCATGACAAGGAAGAGTTTCCTCAGGCACCATCTGGCATAATAGGGGTGGAAACAAGAATTCCGCTGCTTCTTGCACTTGTTCAGAAGAAAGTACTGAGTTTTGAAGTGTTTTACAATACTGCAATAAGGAACCCTGCAGAGTTCATGGGAATCCGCAAGGGGAAGCTTGAGGTGGGATATTTTGCTGATTTCTTCAGTTTCAGGTTAAGCAATGTCAAAAGGCTGAACCAGGAGAGGCTGCATTCCAAAACACCAGTATCTCCTTTCAATGAATTTCCTGTTGTCTTTCCAGATGATGTTACTTTGCGCGGGGAGCTTCTTATTGAATCAGGAGAATTGGTTGAAGACAGGATTGGCAGGCACGTTGAAGAATTAAAATGACCTGATTTTCTTTAAGATTTCAGCCACGCCATTTCCATCTTTTTCCTTTAGGATATGATCAGCCATAGACTTCAGGCTATCTTCTGCATTTGAAGGAACTACTTTGATAACATTTTCCTTGAACATTGCAGCGTCATTATATGCATCCCCCATTACTAGAATCTCATCATAATCCAGTGAATAAGCCTCCTTAAGCTTTTCCAGGGCAAATCCTTTGTCCTGCCCTTTATTTAGGAGATGCCAGGAATAGCCACTGTTCACCGTTACAAGACCGTCCTTATGCGCTTCTGCAGTAATCTCTTCTGGGGACGCCCCCGAGAGGACATAAGCCATTGATGTAAGGCGCCACCTGTTTGAAAGTATTCCCTTTAACTTGCCTTCACTTTCTAACCTGTCAAAAAGCTTCTTCGGCATATCCATTGGAAAAAAAGTGGAAATTTCATCATTCTGGAACATTGCTCCCCCATTTTCAGCAAAAACCGGAGCCTTTACCCCGACGAATGTCTTTATGCCATACATCACAGGAACTACATTTCCGCTTGCCAGACTAACAATGATCCCATCCTTCTGAGCCTTTCTTATTGCTACCACAGCCCTGGTGGAGATGAGCCTTCCAGGATCTGTCAGAGTGCCATCCACATCAAGAAGGACAAGTTTAATCATAGTTGGTAATTTCCTGACTATTAATAATGGTACACCGCAGAAAAGCACCGCCCCCAAGGGACATTGCCATTGAGAGAATCGAAAAGCTGTCAAAATTAGCCAGGGTAACACCAGATAAAGAATACAGCAGGCGATACATGCGGCTGGCAGAGACTTTAGCCAAGCGGATAGATATATCACTGCCAACTGACATAAAGAGGTCCTTCTGTAAAAAATGCGGACTGCCTTATGGAAAACTGACTAAGGTTAGGCTCAAACGCGGGCTCTGTATCATAACATGCAGCCATTGCAATGACTTGAGAAGGATCCCTTACAGAAATTAGAATTTGAAACAAAAATAAGTTACTTTATTCTTAAAATTGCCATTGGAGCATT
>JAKAUW010000047.1 GCA_021817455.1 Thermoplasmata archaeon
CTTCCAAAGAAAAGAAACTACCACAGGCATGAATGGTATTTCTAAGCTATTGCTTCATTCTCCCCCTGCCTTTCTCCTGTACCTCTTAGTTATGCTATTGAGGTACCTATCCATAGCAGATCCCCTATATTCATGGATTGCCTCTTCCAGGTACTTGCTTACCCGCCAAGTATTAAACCGCTGAAATTTAATCCATCTTTTACATATTCCTGTGTGAATCTGCACAGAACACTGTCTTCCCTTATGGTATTTTCAGGAATGTTTCTCGCTATCGGGGGCCTTATACTGAGAATGGAGGACCTTGTACCGCCAATACTCACATTTTCAACTATTGCAGCCATAGTATTCATACTTGCAATAGCACACTTCATTAACCTTGAAAAAAAATGGGCCATTCATCTTGGCCTGCTTCTTGGAATATTTTCCATACTGTTCAACTTTTCCCAGCCAAGCCACATTAATGCAGTATTCCACCCTGTTATGTCTGCTCCTTTCCTTTTGCTGGTGGCCAGCGAAATCTTAGGATTCTTCGTGCTTCCTGCTGCTTATATTATAATCTACACAATTAATTTCAGGAAAATAACTGGAAAGAGCTAGGATTTCGGGAACGAGTCTGCAAATCCCGGGATTCCAAGCAACGCACATACTGTCTGAGCCCTTTCCCCCAGAAGCGAAAGCCTGGAAGAGATGAAATCCCTGTTCAATGTCTTATCTTCTTCGTCGGTGTTTGTTCCTGAATCTGATATGACCCTTGCAAGTTCCGGGGAAATTTTCGGGGAGAGAATCTCAAGAATTGTATAGAAAAAGTCTGATATCTTGAGGTTCGTAATGACGTCGACACTGCGAAGGTTGATCTTGACAAGCCTTAGCTTGTGGTCCTTTAGATACCACAGAGCAGTTCGGAGATGGTTCATCATCTCATTGAGCGCATCCCTGTTCAGATTGCTGTTAAGTGCTGGTTGTGTTGTAAGGGATACAGCCTGCAGGGAATCCTTGTAATCCACTTCAAGGAATGTGGCACCGTCAGAGACTGATGAGTGGAACTTGAATTCAGAACCGGTTTCATCGTTCACAAATGTCACAAACAACTGGTTATCGGACATGGAAGCCTGAGACATGTAGTATGCATCGAACTTTTCATAATCAAGAACGGGATCCTTGCTCACCCAGGTCTTGGCATACCTTACGGGAAGCTTTAGCCCCTTGACCAGTGTACCACCTTCAAGCCTATTCTTCAGGAACTCCACCTCTGAAGCATTGAGAATAAACTCATATTCCACTTCCTTCTGGCAAACAGACCTGAATCTGGCTTCATATCCGCCTTCAATATATTTTACATTAATTTCGGTCTCAATGGACTCCATGGGATCCCGCGAAAGGAACGTCTCCAGGGAGCGCACACATTTTGCCTTGTATGCTTCAATTTCTGCTTCCTTTTCTGCTATATCCTTGGACAGGAGTTCAAGAAGTGCTACTTCATATGTCTCAAGTGTAGAGCCAACATAATTTAGGACTGACTCACCGTACTTCTTGAACGCCTCAAAATTTTCCTCCTTGGTGTAAGCTTCCAGCACGGCCCTGACATCGTCCAATATTCTTTTTTCTCTCTTTATGTGGGCATCCTTCCTGGCTTGAAGGTCCTGGAGCTCCACTTTGCAGTCGTTGACCCTGTCAGCGTTGAGAACAGCTTCTTCTAGTTCAGTAAAAACCTGCTTCAAGAGCCGGCTTACATCAGGATTAGAATTTTCAGGCATAATAATGGAAATCCTTAATCCGTTCCCATTAAAAATTATTTCCCAAAATTTGCATTAAATATATATCCGGATCAGGTCTCTAACCACTGAGAAACTTGGAAGAAAGCAACAAATCTGGAAATGAGAATTACAAATTGCTTCTTGAAAAGCTCAAACTCGATCTCAAGACTACCATGGCACTGGCAAAGGGCAGCGAAACATATCAGGCCACTTTGAAGAGTGAAATACTGGAAACCCCTGATCCTGAAATAAGGGCCTTTGTAGAACTTATATCTTCAGGGAGGAGGAGAAAGCCAAGAAAGCTGGTTATTGTGGCTGCAGGGCAGATGGCATTCTCGGCAATCCTTCTATTCCTGGGACTTGTGCTGATTTTTCCCACTTTCTTCTATTATGCCAACCCTGAAGTGATTCTGAACTACTTTGGGTCTTATATTGTCTCGGTGCCCCCAGGATCCATTGAATCTACAATCATACTGGCAATCGACTTCATTATTTCTGTCATAATGCTTCTCTCCGCTTTCCAGATCATCAGGTATGCAGCTGACAACATGAGGGAAGCAGGGCTCACTGTGACTGATGCAAATTGAAAGTTAACCAGAGAACCACCAATTCAATTGTTAAAGCATTCAAGCTTATGACCACAATGGTAGGGGCACTATTCATTTTCATTTCCATTACCATGATATATGCGATTTTTGCGCATTACGGAAGCCCATCAACCGCAAGGTTCTCAGGGAATACTGAGATCATAGCATCCATCGCATCCATTGTCACAGGAATAACACTTATCTCCATAGCGCCAGAGTCTTTCAGGGTGAAATTCAGAAGGCCGCCATTCAGGCCTCAATTGAAGCCCACCTATGGGTTCGTGACACTTCTTGCCATTGGCATAGGAGCCACTATAGGTTCTCCACTGTTCATAATTCTTCCGGTCAACATTGTTCAGTATGCATTTGTATCAACTATTTCACTTATTATAGCCGGTACACTTTCGTACCTTATTTCTCGCATTTATTCTGGAATGTACAGGTATTCAGTCCAAAACAATGTTGAAGTGGTGGGCGGACCTGGATTTGTAAAGATGGTAACCCGGGAGAAATCCCTAAGATATTTCATTTCCAGGTTCTCCATGTGGATAGCCAATACTTCACTTGCTGCATTCTCTGCAATTTTTCTGTTCACATTCACGTTTTCGACTCTCCCGGCCTTGCTTTCAGGGCTAGGCCTCCCTACAATATGGGCCTCAGCCACTGTTTCGCTGATAATGGGTCTCTTTGGGATATGGTTTATCATAAACGCATTCTTTGAAAGAAGGTATCTCAAGGCTATCGGCTACGCCCAGATAGTTATGATAGTTGTCATCGTGATCCTGATCCTTTACCAGGGCATTTCTCTCGGCGTGGCAGGTAGCTGGAATTTCACAGGCTTTTTCTCACAGGGGAGGGGAAACATACCTTTTGAGATACTTGAGAACACAGGTTTTCTGTTCATTCTCTTTTTTGGTTTCCAGGAGATTCAGGCAATGGTGAGGGAATCAATGGATACTTCGGAAATACCCTTAATAACCAGGATGTTCCACCTTAAGCCGATGCCCAAGGAGAAATACCTGACTTTCTCAATGCAGGCAACCGTAATTGTGTCACTTTTACTGATGATATTCAATGCGTTGACCATCTATGCAGTACATCCAAACCTTGCTGCCCTGAGTTCATCCACTATCCCTGCCCTCTATGTTGTATCTACATTTCTTGGCCCAAGATTCCAGATCGTTACCATAACTGCTTTCCTCCTATCCACAATAACAACTTTCGTGCCCGCCTTCATTGCTGCATCGAGGCACCTCCGGTCACTTGCGGAGGAGGGGTTTTTCCCAAGGGCCGTTAAAAACTCTTCCTGGGTATTCTCTGTCGTCCTCATCATGGTTCTATCGCTGACCCAACCCAGCTTCCTTGTGAACATAACAGATTTCATGGTGCTCATTGCACTTGGAATGATTTCACTTTCACCAATCTGGCTCAGGAAGATTACCGGTAAAATCTCCAAGCGGGCAGCCGCAACATCCCTTGCTGCCTCCACAATTTGTTTTCTGGTTGACCTTCTGCTGTTTCCGCAGAACCCAAATGTTGTTCTTCTCGGTGTAGTCGCCATTATCCTGAGCTTCATGATGTATGACATAATTTCCACGGGAACAATCGGGCTCCAGATATTCGTAATATTTTTTGACCTCGCAGGCTTCTTGATGGTAAGTGCCTTTCCCACGGAGATAACGCTTGCATTGCCTACATTCCTCCAGACAATAACGGGGAGGACAATAATACCTGATTATGACCTCATGGTCCTGCTTCTTATCGGGGCATTTACTGTGTTCATCAATGTAATCATGGATGTTTTTGTCATTGAAAGAACTGACTTCACAAAGAAACTTTCATGATCAGGTTCCAGGCAGCCTCCAGCCTGACTTTATTTTCTCCCTCAATTTATATGCCTCCTCCAGGGCAATATCCACTGCTTCTTTTGGAGAGTTTGCCCGGAAGACCATTCCATCCTCCGGTTTCCTTCTTTCAAGGGGAAGCTCACCTAGAAGTATGACAGACTTTCCCTCAGAAAGGGCAAATGTGGCTTCTGAAAGGGTGCCCGTGGAGCCGTCCACCGAAATAAGAGATTCAGATGCCCTTACAATGAGGACATTTCTTGCAAACCCGAGACCCGTTGGCATTTTCACTGTAAGGTAACCGTTCCCTGTGGACATATCCATTGCAGGCAGGATTCCAACTATAATACCATGGGCACTTTTTACGCCCTGGGCTACCCACTCCATGACTCCTGTGGTACCACCGCAGAAAACGGTAGACTTGCTTTCTGCTAGTAATCTGCCCAGTTCTATGGACATTGCCCGGTATTTTTCATCCGCCTTGCTGCCACCAATTACGCCGATGTTATACATCCTAGAATGAGGCCTCCGGGTCAGAGCCCTGATGTAAGTATCTTCAATGTGTGCTTGCCAATCTTTCCATCCTTTAAGTTGAATTCAACATTTCTTGATTCCGCGAGTTTCTCAAGGCTCTCAAATCCAAGTTCGCGGATAGCTCTGTCAAGCTGTTGTTTGTGGTCCTTAAGGTCAACGAACTCGTTTTCAAAGAATGTAGCCAACCAGACTGCCATTATCCTCCTAAGTTCTGGAAGAGGCTCCTTTGCATCCTCAACCCTTATGTCCATGTAGACATCAGAGCCCTCCTCGAAATGTTCATCCTCAGATACTATAAGAATGCAGGCACTCTGCCTTCCCCGCCGGTCTCCACCCTGCTTCTCAGCAGCGAACAAGGCTGCCATTATGCGGTCTTCAAGTTTTCCATCCCTGGACATTTCCTGTGACATGCCTTCAAGAACTGACGGCCCGGCAAGGATATTGCCCTGTACAGAAAAGTTACTGCCAAGAATGTGACCAGCATAATCCAGGCAGTCTGAGCCGGTGAATGCAAAGGGCACCCCTTTGGAATCCACGGCTGCAACCTGGCGCTTGGAAGCCATGCTGTCTTTGGATGTTAGCATCTGTATGGTCTCCTTTGAATTGTGAGACACAAGGAGTTCAAGGCCCTGTGGGCCATAAGAATAATTGGCATAAGACTGGGTCGCAATGCAGCCTACACCGGCTTTTGCCCACGGCACCACTGATCCAACTGAGAGGAAACGGCTTGCCACGCCCACCCCCCATTTCTTTTCCTTTTGGTCATAAGCTACAACAGAAAATGTCACGTTCAAAAAAGGGAAAGGATGGTGATTAATTTTTCCTTTCGTCACCAGCCTTTTCAGGTATTTCTTTGTGGATCAGTGAAGGAGGGACCTCCTTTGGGATCGCCTTGAGCTTCTTCCTTATTTTTCTTGACCTTGCTGACACTGCTATAAGTGCGATAATGAGCACAAGTATGAGCAGAAGTACACCAATATTCAGGGGCGTGAAAGTGAAGCTCGAGGTGAACTGCTGAATAACTGTTGGCGAAACTGTTTCATTGAAATTGTATGTGCTGTAAAACTGCTCCCGGGTATTGTTCAGATGCCACTGTGCTACGAGTTGTGCAGGATAGGATATGGTCTGCGCGGAAGAACTCACATCAACCAGATAAGTAACGGTAATCTTCTGCCCGGGCTTAAGCTCAGCCAGTGTGAAATTATCTGCAGTCAGTGCCCCAAGAGGGTTTGACGATGATATATGTATTGAGATGACGCTGGGGGACAGCAGGTGTACATTCAGATCAAGTAACGTCTTGTTTCCTGTGTTAGTTATGTTAAAGGTCTCAAGGAGCTTGGTGGCGCCGCTTGTCAATGTCGGTATAGAACTGGAGACCTTGATAGAGCCGTAGTTGTGTATGTATATTGGAATGGACACTGCCTGTGGGCCCATCTGGAAATCAAGGAGGCTTTGCCCGGTAACATTGTGCGCGTCCAGGAGGAACGTGTAATTTGCAACACTTCCAGAGGGTAGATATGCAACTCTGTAAGCTCCCGTCAGTACAGTGAAGTCACTGGAGGAAAGGGAGAACTGAAGATTCTTGCCTGGGCCGGCGCCAGTGTTTGACACAACGGCAGTGAACTGTATGAATTTCTCACCCTGGTATATTACAGGTGGGTTTGTGAAATAGTTCACGAGCGTAAGTTGCGGAGTCCCAAGCACTGAGACGCTGACAGGCATGTTAATGGAGCCGGGGACGCCGCTGGCATTAACTGAAAGCTCCACTTCGTAGACACCCTGAGCCGCATCGGCCGCTACGTTCACAAACTGGTAAACGGTGAGGCTTTCACCCGCCATAACATGACTGAAGTTGTAGTAATCCCTCTGATATGTGTTTGGCCCCGTAATGTAGCTGTAACTGAATGGGGAATTGCTGTAATAACTCAGATTGATGGATGCGTTGAGATATGTGAAGTTTTCCAGGGATGTGAACTGCACAAAGAGCGGGGTATAATTAGACCCCGGAGATACAAGCAACGTGCTGTTCTCGCTGTACCAGTAGGTATTTGTCACCACAAGCGGTGAGGGAGCCGTGGCATGGGAAGGCGCCAGAAGCCCTAATGACCCCGCGATAGCAAGCAATACAAGTGCAGAAACAAAAATTCTGTTTTTATGCATATTTTTCACCTTTCTTCTTACCTAATATTTCATTTTTCATGAACAGTGTCAAAACCACCATTACGGCCAGAAAACAAAGCCCGACGATGTAGATGTAGTCAAATGCCTGGCTGGATGGGAATGTTTCAAAAACTGGGAAGTATGGCAATCCACCAACGGGATAATTGAAAGTCCCCAACAGGACGGGCATTACATACGTTGTCTCCAGGACTCCACCTATGGCTGGAGCTATTGCTGACCCAATATTCCTGAATACCACGTTCATGCCTGTGGAGACGCCTGCATCCTTTTGGGGAGTAGAAACAAGCAGAATATTTATGACTCCAACAAAAACAAAGGAGAGGCTGATTCCAAGCAGAGTTGTGTCTTCAAGGATGGATATGGAAGTCTGCCTGTTGAACAACAGGGCTATGTATGACATGAACAGGACTATCCCGCCAATGAGAATAGTTACTTTCGGTCCACGGGTATTTGTCACCTTGGCAGAAAGGGGGGCAAAAATCATTGAGGCAATGGCTGCCGGAAGCATAACCAGGCCTGAATTGAAAATTGACATTCCAAACCCGGCAGGAATAGGGTCCTGCAGCAGTACAGGCACGGTATAGAACAGGAAGAACATTCCCGACATGGCAAAGAGGCCTGCCACATTGGCAAGGAAAATATTCCTTACCTTGAGGAGTTCTATGCTTATGAAAGGCATTTTCACCCTTCTTTCTATTGAAATAAACGCCACAAGGCTTATGAAAGACAGGAGGAACGACCCAAGGATAGCCGGTGAAGTCCAGCCCCAGTACTGGCCTTCAGATAGTCCCAGTATGAGGAATATCACAGACAGTGAGAGGGTGGCTATACCCGCGAAATCTATTGTTTCTTTTCTCTTGTACGGGCTTTCCTTGACTACTATTATTGAAGAAATAAGAAGTGCAATGGCCACGGGTATAGCAGAATGGTATGACCATTGCCACCCATAGTACTGAGTTATATAGGCTCCAGCGACTAGGCCAATTGCTGCCCCTCCTGTGAAAGTAGAACTTATGATTCCCTGAGCCAACGCAAGCTTTTCCTTGGGCACCTCATCATTTAAAAGTGCATAGGCAACGGGAAACATACCCATGCCAAGTCCCTGGATTGTCCTTACAAATATGAACTGGCCCAGGTTAGTGGCAAAACCTCCAAATGCAACCGCAAGGGTGTAGACGGCTGCGAGGATGATAAATATCCTCTTCTTTCCGTAAATATCAGCGAGTCTGCCAAAAATAGCTGCAGAGACTGTCCCTGCCAGTATATAAGCAGTGATCACCCACGACAGGCTGTCATAGTTGGTATCAAAATCCTTGACTAGAATGGGCAAAGCCGGTGTCACCATTGTTTCCACATATGTAATGAGGATTCCCATCACGGCCATGATTCCTATGGTCAGTTTTGCATTTCTCGTGAATGCCATGAAGTCACCTCCTTGCCCAGTTTCATGAGGCTGTTTTTGAGTTCACCAAAAGATTGTGTATCTTTTCCTTTCTTCATCTGGAAACCTGCGATGACTATTGTCATTATCTCATAGCCTATGTCTTCCAGAAGTTCCCGGAAAAGTGTGGCATCATTAAGGTTAGAAAAAAAATCCA
>JAKAUW010000022.1 GCA_021817455.1 Thermoplasmata archaeon
ATGAAGGATCGTATTTCTTCCTCATCTCCTCCCCAAGGAAAAGGCTTATTTCCGCTGAATCCTCATTTAAGGAGGCGTAAAGAGGGATTGCGTCCTCAATTTTAGAAAAGAAAAGGCCCATTTCCTGGCTTAAACTCAGTGATATGCTTATGGTGAAGTCCAATTTGTCACTGATTAGTCCAATGTCCTTCATGACCAAAATTATGTTATTCACTCCCTTACTTAAATTTTTGTAAGATCATGTCGAAATTTTCGGGTTGCGCCTCAAATGGTAGCTTAATGGCCCAATTGTTTCCCATTTATCACAAATTAAGCCCACATTAATCAGCAATCCCTTCCAGGAGAATGCAAACTGAACCATTGGTTTCGGATGAATCAACCTATAAATACTGCTAAATGAATTATACTGAGTGAATATTTTAATCATTTTGCCTCCATTTTTTCCCACCTCCGAGGTGAATGCAACATTAAGCCAGATCCTCCCTGAAGCGGAAATAACCACTAGCACCGACTTTGAAATGAATGCATCAGAAGTGCTGGTTGCCACGACATTCACAAAGGTGGATGAGGCACTCATATCGAAAATGCCCAACCTGAAATTCGTGCAGATCGCAAGCACCGGATATGACAATGTTGACACTGATTCTCTGAGGAAGAGGAACATCAAGCTGGCCAACATTCCCACAGCAAACAAGGAAAGTGTTGCAGAGCATGTGATCACCATGGCTCTGGCTCAACTGAAGAATCTTCTTTATTTCCACAATGAAATTGTAAACGGAAACTGGCCATTTCTTACCAATTCCTCTGAACTCATGGGAAAGACTTTCGGAATAATTGGAATGGGAGCAATCGGAAAGCGACTTGCAGAAAGGCTTCTCTATTTCGGGACCAACACAATTTACTATGATCCTGCAAGGATCACAGATGAAGAGGAGGAGAACCTTGGCGTGTCTTATGCTCCAATGGATGAACTCCTGCGCAAGTCAGACATAATTTCGCTGCATGTACCCCTTACAAAGGAAACTGACAGGTTCATGGGCGAAAAGGAGTTCGGGCTGATGAAGGACGGATCCATATTCATAAATACGGCAAGGGGTGAGGTGGTTAATGAGGCTGCGCTTATAAATGCCATTAAATCTAAGGGCATCCGGGCATGCATAGACGTTTATGCTAATGAGCCACCTGACCCAACCGGAGAACTGTTCAAGGTTCCAAATGTGCTGTTTTCCCCTCATGTTGCAGGCGTAACAGTGGAGAGCCAGCAGCGCTTTATAACCGATACAATTTCCAATGTTCTCAAGTATGTCCAGGGGCTCGATCCGTCTTATCAGGTGCTTTGATGAAGGGATATGGGATTTTCAACAGGACAGTCAAGGATCTGGGTTTAAGGCGGATATTCGGGAACCCGGGTTCAACCGAAATACCAATGCTCAGGGGGACATCAGATTATGTCCTGACCCTCCATGATTCCATTTCAGTTGGAATGGCTGATGGCTATTCGCAATATTCCGGCAGGCCGTCGCTGGTAAATCTGCACACCCTTCCGGGAGTCGCAAATTCCATGGCTTTCATCCACACCGCGAGGATGAACCGGGCTCCTGTCATTATCACTTCTGGCCAGCAGGACAGCAGGCATGCTTTCTATGAGCCACTGTTGTGGCATGACCTCAAAAGCCTGGTTGGCTCCGCAGTGAAATATTCCTATGAAGTGAAGAACCCTGAAGATATTGAGAGGGCTTTGAAGAGAGCATATGCCATAAGCCTGTCCCCTCCATCAGGCCCGGTTTTCCTGTCATTTCCCATGGAGGTCATGGATCAGGAAGGCGAGTATATGGGGCTGGATTATTCCACTCCGAATCTTCAGATTTTGAATTCCGGCGAAGTTGAACGAATCTCTGAACTCATAGGCAGGGCAAAGAACCCTGCTTTTGTTGCAGGCTCGGAGTTGGACCAGTATGGTGGAATCCGGGAACTGGAAGAGCTTGCAAGTCATCTGGGAGTTCCGGTATTCTCCGAACCACTTTCAAGCCGGGCGACTTTCAACAGCAGCAGTGATAATTTTGCAGGGGAGCTTCCTCCGGCCTCCACTGCAATTAACATGGCACTTCTTCAGTATGATCTCATAGTGAATTTTGGCGGAGAATTCACGCTGTACCCTTATCTTCCTTCTCCACTGCTTCCAGGCAAGAAAATTGTTTCAGTAGGGATGTCCCCTTCCTACAAACACGGTGATTGTGTGTTCAGCAACCCGAAACTTTTCCTGAACGCGCTTCTCCTCAAGGCCAACGGGAAATGGAGTTTCAGGAAACAAGAGGATCAGGGCAACGCAGGTCTCATCGCACGGGAAAAGAAGGTAATGGGTGTCAATTATGTCCTTCAAAGGGCAAGGAAACATTTCTCTGGCTATACGATTGTGGATGAAGCCATCTCTTCCTCCCTGCTGGTCAGGAAGAACATGGGTTACAGCCAGAAATCATATTTCACAGCCAGGAGCGGACAGCTTGGGTGGGGTCTCCCAGCGGCCGCAGGCATATCTATGCTCAGGGATAAAGTTCTGGAGATCGTGGGTGACGGATCGCTGATGTATACAATTCAGACGCTCTGGACCATATCGAAATACAATCTTCCGGTGAAGATACTTGTCCTGAATAACGAAGGTTACACAATCCTCAAAAGTTTCTCATCCAGCTTCTATCCCGGAGTTGAGAACTCTGAATTCCTCTCGTTCTCATACAACATAGTGGATGTAGCAAAATCGCTGGGAATAGAATCCAGGGTGGCTGATCCGGAACTGAAGGAAATGGACTGGCTTGCCCAGGGAAGTGAGGCAAAGCTCCTGGTTGCAAATGTACCCAAAACAGTTCCACGGCTGTTCATTTAATCACGAAGGCTTTGCCTGTGGCCTCCGAAGCAGAAACATCAGGATGACTGCCAGGCCTAGAACAGCACACAATGCCTCCAGATAGAAAACGATGTTAGGGAGGTAAGCCTGCCCGAAATCCAGGTACGCAACCGCCATGGCAAGGAATATTACTATATTCAGAAGAGTAAAGACTACAGCTGACACTAAAGCTGCAGCAATCTTCCTTCTCTCCGACCGGAAATACTGGAAGAGGGCAGTAAAGAAGACTGCAAAGCTCTGTGAAGCAAAGGACCCAATTATGAGGTCTGAATAATTGGTTATTCCCGTCATCCTGTAAGCAAGGGTAAGAATCACTGCAAGGGCTATTGATGCAATCAACCCATAAAGTGCTGGCCTTTTTGTAAATAGGCCGAAGGAAGTTCCCGCAATTGAAAATAAGAATGCCCCCAATGCGTATCCTATGAGAATGTCCGGAATCTGGGACTGGTATCCAATGTAGGCCAGTACAGGGAGAAGGTACAGGAAGACTGCCGCTGCGGAGGTCGCAAAAAGTGAAAAAAGCCCGGTGAAAACCATTCTTGTCAATGAACTCTTCATTGCTTTCTCCTCCGTGCAAGGCTGAATGCACCCGCTGCAACCGCAACATCAACGGCAGCAAGTGCCAGAATGGCATAATTAGAGGTGAAGAACGGGTAATATGCATAATTGGAAGTGACATAGTAGGAAGTGGAAACCTGCGAGAGATTGAAGTCGGAACTCCCTGTCCTGTTATACCCCAACTGGCCAAAGGGTATCTGGGGCTTCATCTGGAACATTCCTGCCACTGAATGGGGAATGCTGCTCAAAGTGAAATATGCGCTTGCGGGAATTTTCACAACTGAGTTATTGGAGAAATTGACCGGGGGCCTGATGGCGTTTCCCCAGGTATAGTTGTGGTTGAAGTTGAACATGTCAAGGGGAAGATTGCTCAATGAGACGAACCTGTTAAGGGCGGGCATGTTCCAGTTATAGTCTATGAAACCAAGCATGGAGGCATGGTTCATCTCCGTGCTGGAAATGTAATTCTCTTTCGCATAGGGCGATATGAGGATCATGGGGATCCTCTGGCCGAGTTGCTGCCCTCCAAGCACAGGCGGGGCAACCTGGTCATACATTCCTCCACCTTCATCAAAGGTCAGGAATATTGCAGTGCTGTTCCATTGCGGACTGTGCATAATCTGTTCAATGGTGTAGAGGAGCCAGAGTTCTCCTTTAAGTACATTCTCAGGGGAACCCATGTCGTATCCGTCAGCGCCTCCGCCCACAGGCATCAGGTAGGAAACAGAAGGGGTTGTGTTGTCCTGCAGGCTTCCATAAAAGGAACTCCAGCTCTGCAGGTGGCTCTGGTATTGCTGGATTCCGCTGATAAAGTCAAGTGTAGGGGAGCCCTGGGAAATATTTGCCACATAATATGACCAGGAAAGCCCGTGATTCTGGAGTTCCCCGAAAATGGTCTGGTTGAATGGTATATACGGGGGCGGGCCATAATCATTGATGACAGGTGTGAAGCCTGCTATGTTGGTTAACCTGTTGGGGCTTGTTTCCGAAAGGACGCTCGCGAAATAGTTGTCTGCAAGCGCGTACTGCTCCGCAAGATCCCAGAGGGGGGCAAGCTGTGCAGCAGTGTAATACTCCATGGAATTCGGCCCGGAATAATTCAGGAAACCATTCATTTTCCCATGGTTAATGTCTCCATGATATGCAATGTACCCTTCAACTGGGTTTCCATTGGTGTATGTTCCATTGGGAACAGCTTTTAGCTCTTTGAGCACTGTGGGGTTGTCCAGTGAAAGCAGATTCAAAGGTACTGTGAGGTTCTCAGGGTTTCCTCCACTCAGGCCGTTGACGAATGGATATACACCGAACATGCTGTCAAAGGCACGGTTTTCCATTATGATTTCAACAACGTGCTTGATTGGCGTCTTTGTTGCCGCGGAACCCGAAACATAAGGTGAGTAATGAGGGGAAAATGCCGAAGAAGCGGGAGCAAATGCCATTGCAAATAAAATAATGGCGAAGATAGCAGGTAAAAGCTTACCCATACCAGTAATAATTCACTTGGATGTACAAATTAGTTTTGCAAGTCAATCGATTAGCCTGATGGCGTTCTTCTCCACTTCAACTTCAATGGGAAGTTCGCCGAAATTTTCACCGTCAATCTCGATGGGCGCATCCCCTTCTATCTTTAAGCTGGAACTGCGCATGGAGGAAACAACCGGATCATTGACATGGCTTCCATCCTTCAGTTTTCTAAGTTTGGCGAGAAGCTGAATTTTTCCGGCACCTTTTACAATGTGGACATCCAGGCTGCCATCATCCAGTTCAGCATTAGGCGCGGCGAGCATCCCACCTCCGAAATACCTGCCATTTGCAATTATTATCTCTGCCACTTTCATTGCGTCAGATCCGTTTTCGTGTATGATTCTTACTTCATATGGCTTGTAGGAAGGAACAGATGCAATCACTGCCGATGTGAATGACCTGCCGTCATGGCTTTTCTTCCTGGAATTGACGCGCTTCATAACCTGGGCGCCAAAACCAACTTCGAGAATGTTAAGGAAATATCTGGCTTCGCCATTCCTTGTTATCTTTCCGAGGTCTATGCTTCGGCTTGTGTTGTTATTCATAGCCTCCAAAACAGACGGGATATCCCTGAGTTTGGTAGATTTCACAAAATCCGATCCTGTTCCAGCAGAAATGGGAACAAGTATGATAGGGCTCTTGGCAATGGCCTGCACTATTTCATTTAGTGTGCCGTCGCCGCCAACACATAATATATGCGTAAATCCATTGTCAATTGCGTTCCTTGCAAGTTCTGTCGCATTTCCAGGGCCTGAGGTTAAGTGGAATTCAAGCTCGAACTTTTCGAATTCCTTGAGTACTGATCTGTAGATTTCACCAGCATACCCTCCCCCCGCAATGGGATTGACAACGGCAAAGACCCTCATTCTTTCAGCATACCTGCCTTCAGTGCCTGTTCTCTGACGACCGGTTCAATTGATTTCCCCATGTCGAGGGTGTAAATTCTCGCGGCTTCCCTTCTTCTCATGATGTCTTCAGTGTAAACAGGGCATTCATGGTATATTTCATATTCGATCCTTTCAGGGAGGCTCATGTCCGGGCGCTTATACTCAATGATGGGCAGGCCTTTTGTTTTTACGGCCCTTCCAAGCATTTCAGAAACTTTAAGGGCCGCATCCCGGGAAGCTGTCCTGTAGTTAGTTATCTTGCCCCCTAGTATGCTCAGGACGTTTCCCTTCATACGCAATTCAAAATCCCTGGTTACAGTGCCCGGGTCATTTCCCTCCCCAAATAGGGGGCGGATGCCACAGAATGAGGTGATTACATCCTCCTTTCTCAGCGAAGGAAATAGTTTGGCGACGCTTTTCACAACATATTCTATGTCCTCATCAGTTACCTCAAAATCATCTGGTTCACTTGTGAACGTGTCTGTTGTTCCAATGTGCACCACTTCTCCCCTCGGGATTATGAACATCTGCCGCTTGTCTATGTAGGTTCTGAAAGCGATGGCATTTTTTACCGGTATCTTCTCCGCAGGTACCACGAGGTGTATTCCCTTGCTGAGCTTCAGCCCATGCTCGAGTTTCAGGTCAAGCTTGCTAGAAAGTTCACCTGCCCATGGCCCGGCAGCATTTATTATGACTTCAGGCTGGACCATGAACCTTTCCCCTGTGGTGTGATCCAGGAGAATCGCCTGGCTTCCGGAATCCCGTGTGACGAATTCCACTGCCTCAACATAGTTCAGGCAGAGAGCCCCATGCATCTTTGCAGTTACTATGTTGGAAATTACAAGCAGAGAATCATCAGTGTATGAGTCACTGTAAACAAAGTATCCCTCGACGGATTCAGGATACAGCCCTTGATTCTCCCTGAACCGGGGTATGGAGAATTTTCCAGAAAGGAGGTTATATAAGTAAAGGCCAAACCTCAGGGTCCCTTTCCTCCATGAATACTGGTCAACGAGAATGTGGAAATCCATTGGCTTCACAATCTCCGTGTTTGCGGTGAGATAGTTTCGTTCCTTGAGCAGGCTCCTTACCTCCATTATTTCTCCCTGGGCAAGATACCTTAATCCACCATGAATAAGTTTAGATGAGCCTGAACTGGTTCCCGATGCGAAATCGCCTTTTTCTGCCAGGACTACATTAAGCCCATTTGCGGCAAGTATATTAGCAACTCCTGCACCGGTGATGCCTCCACCTACAATGAGCACATCGCACTGTTTTCCCTTGATCTTTTCAATGTCTGAAGTTCTAGTTCTGTATGAAAATTCCATGTCCATTTACCTGTCCCCTCCAAGAAGCGGATCAGAATAGCTCTCCTGTACTTTCAGCAGCAATGAATCCATGTACGGTAAAAAAAATCTTCCCTTTCCATGGTGGTGGGTTACAGAACCGCCGTTTGCCATAAATGTTCGGATGAGCATGTCACGCAATCCCTGTAGCAGTTCCAGTTCATTTTCACCTTTGATTATGAATGTGAAATAGATGCATGCCCCCTCTCTGTAAAGATGTGACAGGTGCGCCATGATTTCACCCTCGAATCCCTTTTCCTGCCTGAAAGAGTAGAATGCCTTCCTGGTTTCAGTGTATAGATTCCAGATATTCTCCCATGTGGCTGAAGTCTCAAGAGTGTCCGGAACCAGCCCTGACTTCCAGAGTATATTGGCAATGCCTGGCCGTGAATACCTGCCTTTCTCCCAGGATTTTGCCGGGCTTGAACCTGTGGATATTGAGCCCTTTCTGTCCGGGAGGGCAACGCGGTTGTTGTTCACAATTACAAGGAGTGATCCTCTGGAATAACCCCTGAGTTTAATGTATCCCCTGAACAGTTTCAGCGCAACAGAATCTCCTGCACCCATGAGGGCAAACTCAGTTTCCGTTTCATCGGAAAGCCTGGCTACTGCGGGGAAATTTTTCATCCTGCTGAGAGAAGCAATCCCGTCGTAGAACGATCCGTATATCCTGGAATTATAGTATCTGACTTCAGGCAGGGGAAATGTCTTCATGGCCACTTCTGTTATGAGGCCATTCCGGCCATCACTGCCAAGGGCAAGATCCCTAGGCTGTAACCCACCTGATTCCCTTGGAACCAGGTCGTCCTGCAGGGTCCCGCCTGATGTTTCCATCTTAACGCCAAGAATCAGGTCCTCTATGCCGCCATAATAATTCGACTCCTGCCCTGTTGCCTTAGTCGAAACCCAACCTCCAATTGTCGAATATACGAAAGACTCTGGGAAGTTTCCAAGGGTAAATCCGTTCCTGTTAGCAGCCCTTTCTGCTTCAAGCCCCCTGAGACCCGATCCAACAATTGCAATATTATTTCTTAAGATAAATTTCCTGAAGTTCCTTGTATCAATGCTCACTGTATTCTTTTTCCCGGAGAGAAGGAGGGAACCTGATACCGATGTCCCGCCGCCATAGATGATGGCATTGAATCCGCGCTTGTGCAGTTCAGAGAGGATCTG
>JAKAUW010000014.1 GCA_021817455.1 Thermoplasmata archaeon
ACGTCATCGTCAAGAAGCAGTTCCTGGTACTTCGGCTGCATGGTCATGAGAACATAACGAGTGTTAGCATAAAAGGTATTCGATTAATAAATTAAATGGACCGGTCGGGATTTGAACCCGAGGCCTCCTGCTTGCAAAGCAGGCGATCTACCGCTGATCTACCGGCCCGTCTCATTGCTGGGAATGAGGAATCCGTTTCATACTATTAATTTTTGACGCACTGTATCCGGCTTAAACCATAACATTATTAATTCATAAGTGGAATCACACCCCCATATGTTTCTTGTAAAGCTTGGCGGGAGTGTCATCACCCTCAAGGGGAGGTATCGCTACTACAGGCCAAAAGCTGTGCATGAAATAATAAAGGAACTCAAGAGAAAGGGCGAACCGTTTGTGGTGGTCCATGGGGGAGGGTCATTCGGGCATATCAAGGCAAAGGAATACGGCATTCCCGGTGAAATAACCGAGAGCAGGAAGATGGGTTATTCTGTCATACACAGAGACATGGTGGATCTCAACCAGAGGGTCATGAATTCACTCATCGAGTCCGGAATCCGTGGGGTGGGAATACCCCCGTCAGTTTTTAACGGCAATTTGCAGGAAATATCGAAATCAATAAAGGAGCATCTTGATGCAGGCCTGTTCCCTGTTACGTTCGGCGATGTCTACATCAATCACCCTGATAAAAGGTTCGACATTGTCTCGGGGGACGATTTGGTTCTGGAGCTTGCAAGAAAGCTCAAGCCATCAGAAGTGTATTTTCTCACAGATGTGGACGGAATATACGACAAGAATCCAAAAAAGCACAGGGACGCATTTCTTCTCAGGGAACTGAATGATTCCGCGACTTTTGAGAATATAGGCATTGACGTGACTGGCGGAATGCTCAAGAAAGCCAATACAGTCAAGGATATAGCAAAGTTGGGAAGCACAGTTTATGTCCTGAATGGAAATGTACCCTCAAGATTAAACAGGATCAATTCAAAGGACTTCATTGGAACAGTGGTTAAATGATTGAGAACAGAAAGGAAGAGCACATCAGGATAGCTGAAAACGAGAAGGTGGATACAGACCACAATTACTGGGATGATATACATGTGCTTCACCAAGCCATCCCAGAGATAGATTTTGACGCAATAGACACCAGGACAAGATTCATCAGCCATGAGGTAGCTCATCCTATGATCATTTCATCCATGACCGGTGGCACTGACCTTGCCAAGAAAATAAATTACAACCTTGCAACTGCTGCAGAAAAATTTGGTTTGCCCATGGGTGTGGGTAGCATGAGGGCAGCCGTGGAAAAGAAAGAACTTTCTGACACTTTCTCAGTGATACTTGAGAGAAAAGTCCCAGTGAGGATTGCAAACGTAGGAGCCCCCCAGCTGATCAACCAGGGGAAGAAGTCATTCTCAGATAAGGACATTGAATACATTTTCAACCTCATTGACGCCAATTACCTCATTGTACACTTCAACTTCCTGCAGGAAATGGTCCAGCCGGAAGGAGACCGGAACGCCAGGGGAATCATGAAGAGGCTTCAGGATGTGGCCTCAAGCTACCCGGTGATCGCGAAGGAAACTGGAAACGGCTTTTCAAGGGAAGCCGCCCTTCAGCTCAGGGACGCTGGTGTGAGGGCTATAGATGTGGGCGGCCTTGGAGGGACGTCGTTTGCTGCAATTGAATATTACAGGGCTAAGAAGGCAGGCGACGAAGAAAAGATGAGGGCCGGCCAGTCATTCTGGAACTGGGGCATTCCAGCACCTGCCTCGGTCAAGTACTCCCAGGTGGGAATACCGGTCATTGGCAGCGGCGGCCTCAGGAACGGGCTTGACCTTTTCAAGGCAATGCTCTTTGGAGCTGAGGCTGGAGGATTCGCAAGAACCCTGCTCAAGGGTGCAGACACTTCGCCAGAGTCAATACAGAAGGAAATTTCCTATATTCTTAGGGACTTCAAGATTGCAATGTTCCTTTCAGGCTCTAAGAACCTGAAAGAACTCAGAAAAGCAAGATACTTTGTCAGGGAACCGCTGAAAACCTGGCTTGATGTTTATGACTAATGACAATATGGATGAGGAGGCTCCAAGAGAGTTCCAGACGGAAACCTCTTGCCCTTCGTGCGGGGAGAAGCTGTACTTCATATTCTACAGGACCAGGGTGAGTTACGAGGAAGCAGTGGAGATTGAGACTTTCTTCTGCAAGAAGTGCCTCTATAAATCCTCACAGATCAGACCTTTGGAAAGTGAAACGCCAAAGAAGCTGGTTCTTGAGGTAAGGAATCATGACGATCTCAGAACAATACTTTACAGGTCTCCGGAGGCAAAGATCGAGATACCTGAACTGGAGGCAGAAATAAACCCGGGAGAAATTTCAACCGGAGAAATAACCACCGTGGAAGGAATCCTCACTCGCCTTCTTGAGAAACTTGACCTGTTAGACGAGGAAGATGTTAATATTGAGAGGCTCAACCAGGTGAAATCCCACATAAAATCAATTATAAATGGCAATGGTGAAAAGTTCACCTTCGTAATTGATGACCCTCTTGGGAAGAGCAGGATCAACAGCAGTAGAGTCATAGTTCTCCACAAGTCTGGAGAATAGGATTATTTGGGCAGCAGGACAATGTGCTAAATAAGCATCGATGTATCTTTTATATAGCCGCCAACAATGATCCGTCGGTGCAATAAGCATGGCATTCGACTATACTCACGCACTCTTGGCAATCGCAGCCTCAATCTCCATAGCTGGAGGTCTCATCGGTACAGGTATGGCCCAGCAGGGAATTGGAGCCGCAGGTATGGGGATAATTGCAGAAAAACCTGAAAAGTTCGGGCAGGTTCTCGTATTCTTTGTGATTCCAGAGACGCTTTGGATTATTGGATTCGTTCTAGGTATTATCCTGCTGCTGGGGATTCTCTGAAGATAGAAAATGTCTCTTGAGGAAATACTTAAGGATATTGAGCTTCGCGGGAAGCAGGAACTGGATGAGCTTAGGCTCTATTATGAAAAGAAGATCGAGGATCTTCAGGCAAAGCAGGATCGCGCCCTCAATGCTCAGAGCGAGAAGATCAGGAAGAGCACTGAAGAGGAGAAGAGGACTGCTGAAAGGACCATAATAAGTTCCGCTGAAATGGAAGCCCTTAACATACTCAGGAGAAAGGAAGGTTCTCTCGTGGAGGAAGCGGCGTTAAAGGCTGAGCTTTACCTCAAGAACATGAGGGAGCGCAAGGATTATCAGGAAATACTTGCGAAAATGGTTGAAATATCTAGAAAGACGCTAGGAAAGGACTGCAGGATACTTGCTTCCAGGGAAGACTCCTCGAGAATTTCCGCTGAAGGGGCAAAGATCATTGTGAAGGAAGTTGATCCCTTCGGCGGTTTGAAGGCAGAATCTGCAGACGGCACCAGGGAACTGGACCTCACAGTAACGGCAATTATTTCAGAGCTGAGGGAAAGGATCGTTTCCCAATTCTACCAGCACATAGGAGAGTAGGTTATGGACCCGACGTACACGGGGGCTTACGGAAGGATAAAAGTTTATGAGACAGAGTTTCTCTCTGAAGAGCTTCTCAGAAGACTTGCTGACTCTTCCAATGTTGAGGAAATTTCCTCGTTGCTTTACACTACTTTCTACAGGGAGGACATGGACCTGTTCTCAGCCCTGCACAAGGGCGTGGACCTCCTGAACATGGCCATAAACCACCGGATAATCTCAAGAAACAGGATATCACTTTTTGCGGCCCCTACACCAGGAAGGGAAACGATCAGGGCTTACCTTTCAAAGTGGGATATTGAGAATATTAAGTCAATCATATCCTCAAAATACATGGGATATGAGATAAAGGAATCTGAAAACTTCCTGGTAAGCTTCCGGGACATCCCAATAGGAATGTTCGGCGGTGCTATGACCCATGATGATTTCAAGAACCTTCTCAACCTGGGCACAATAGATGAGGTCGTAAACAGGCTGTCCAACTACGGATATGGCCAGGAACTGCTGCAGTACATGGATAGATACAGGAAGAGCGGGGATATCTCAATTCTTCTTGCAGCACTCGAAGGCCAGTACTACACCAGGCTCCAGGCTTCACTGAAGTTCTATAATGGCGACGAAGGCCCTCTGAGGAGATTCATCAGTGAGGAAATCGATGTCAGGAACATAATGGTCATTCTCAAGGGTGTGGACATGTCTGTGGAATATGAGAGACTCAAGGAAGCGCTCATTCCACTGGGCAACATATCCCTTGCAGCACTCCAGGAAATTTATTCTTCCGGGATACTTGAGCAGTCTGTTGAGAAACTGAAGGCGTATTACCCTGCCATCGAGGAAGCAATGAAGGTATTTTACCAGAACAGGCGGCTGGAAGTTTTTGAAGGTTTAATGAGGGCAGAACTTTACAGGAAGTACATGTCCATATTTTCACAGCAGTCACTTTCTGTAGGTTCCACATTCAATTTCATTATGCGTTCCGAGAGGGAAAGGGAGCGCCTGAGGTCAATAGTGTTCGGGAAATTCTATGGGCTTTCCCCTGAAAGTGTGAGGGCAATGGCCTTGCTTTAGGTGTCATATATGGCTGCAGTCAGTGAAAAAGTTGGAAGCATTGCGATCATAGCAGAAAGAGAGCTTGTGCTGGGATTCAGGCTCATCGGGGTGGAGCATTCCTACATCGCAGAGAAGGATGAAGGCGTGAAGAAACTCTATGAACTTCTTGCAGAAAAGAAATACTCGCTCATCATGGTTTCAGAGAGCATCAAGCCATACATGGACATCAAGACCCTAAGATTCATTGAAACATCAACGGATCCTGTCGTGGTTTTCATACCGCTGCCTGGCGGAGAGGACCTTGAATCAGTCAATGCACTAGCAAAGAGGGTGCTTGGCGTGGATATTGGGGGCCAGAGTGCTTCAAACTCAGGAAAGGAAGCAAAAGTGGGGGCGGCCTGATCTTGGAAACGAGTCATTCAGGCATCGAAGTTAAAATATTCAAGATAAAAGTAGATGAGGAGTCAGCTACATTCATTCAGGCAATTGAGAAGATTGGAAATCAGCTAAGTTTAGGGGTTTAAAGATGGGAATAATAGTTAGGATATCTGGGCCAGTAGTAATAGCAGAAGACGTTGAAAACGCCAAGATGTTTGACGTGGTAAGGGTTGGGGAACTTGGTCTAGTAGGGGAAATAATCAGGATCATTGGCAACAGGTCAACTATCCAGGTTTATGAAGATACAAGCGGCATCAGGCCTGGCGAAAAGGTGGAGAACACCAGCAGGCCACTATCAGTTGATCTAGGGCCGGGTTTGCTCACTTCCATATATGATGGAATACAGAGGCCTCTAGATGTGATCCGGGCTAAAACAGGTGATTTCATACAGAGAGGATTTACCGCTTCTCCGCTTAACGAGGAAAAGGCCTGGGATTTCAAGCCCAAGGCAAAGAAGGGCGAGGAGGTCGTACCAGGGCAGATTATAGGAACAGTTCCTGAGACTGGGATCATCGAGCACAGGGTGATGGTGCCCTATGGCGTTTCCGGAAAGATCTCTGAAATCAAAGAAGGGAAATACAAGGTCTCTGATGTCATAGCAACCATCGATACCGGCTCCTCAAAGGTTGAAGTTAAACTAAAGCAGGAATGGCCGGTGAGAATTCCAAGGAAAGTCCAGAGAAAGCTTCCTCCAGAACTACCTCTTATCACGGGGCAGAGAGTCATTGATACATTCTTCCCCGTGGCGAAAGGTGGAACAGTTGCGGTTCCGGGGCCATTCGGGTCCGGGAAATGTGTAACAGGGGACACTCCAATGCTTCTCGGGGACGGAACTATCAGGGAAATCAGGGAGATATATGAGGAAGGCTTGAAAACCGGCATCCGCATGGTACTGAAAAACGATGAATACGTCGCACTACAAAAGCCCATTGAACTCTTTTCTTTCCACGAGGGCAAAATCCAGAAGAGTCTCTCTTCCACGCTTTACAGGGGCAAATCAGACTCCATCATCAATGTAAGGACGAGAACCGGCAGGGAAGTGGGAATAACTCCTGTACACAAGCTGTTCAAATTATCAAAAACTGGCGAGATAGTGGAAACTGAGGCCAGGGCGCTTTCGGTAGGCGACTATATAGTCTCTGCCAAGGCAACTGAAGTGAATTCCAAGAATCAGCCAATAGACATATACAAACTGGGTGATGCAAGAGTCCTTGATGAAGATATCAGGGAAGAAGTTGCAGGGTTGCTCAAACTTTCATATCTCGAGGGCATAGACATTTCCATCCCATCGTCTGCAAAGCATAGCCTTTCAAGATCAAAAAATAAGCCTGCCCCCCGCCTTAAATGGGTAAAGGAAATTTATACAAGCATGGGTAGGCCCCTGCCCCGGCCGAAACTTCTGGCTGGCGACCGCAGCAGCGATCCGGTGCAAATTCCGGAAACTGTCAGCGAAGAACTGGCAGAATTCCTTGGCTATTATATTTCCGAAGGATACATATTCGGAAATGACACAGTGGTCCTTGCCAACAGAGACGAGGTGCTGCTTGAGAGATTCACCACACTGGCAAAGGAGCTGTTCTCAATCAATGGCATCAGGGAAATCCAGGAAGGGGGAGTGCCCAAAGTTCTGCTTCACAGCAGAGTAGTGGTGCAATTCCTGGAATCCATTGACACTGGAAAAGATGCCTCTACAAAGAAGATTCCAGACATCATTCTGAGGTCAAGCAATTCTGCAGTTTCCTCATTGCTCACAGCTTATTATATGGGAGGCGGGTCGTTCTCCAAGAACAGCGTTGAGTTCTCCACAACGAGCAAATGGCTGGCAGTACAGATTTCCTATCTTCTGACTAGATTCGGAATACTTTACACCAAAAGCATGAAAAGGGTTAACGGAAGGGATTACCAGAGGATTTACGTCAGAGGAAAGCTGAACATAGGAAAGCTCCATTATTTCCTGCTTCCCGGTCATGGCAAAATAGAAAAGTTGAATTCTTACGCCAGATCAAAAGGAACAACCTACAATTCCATGGACAGAGCCCCAATTTCGGCCGAATACATTGAATCAACCTATAGAAAAAACACCACTTATTCAGAGGTGCCGGGAGAGGGAAATGAGATTTTCCACTACACAGGTAACAATCAATACATGGGTGTTGAAACATTCAGGAAATTCTCAAATGCTATTGGGGGTCCTTTGAATGAACAGGCTCTGGAGGAGCCAATCGCTAAACATTCTGATTCCCTCGACTACATATATTTTGACAGGATTGTTTCCCTGGAAGAAGAGATCGGGCCTTTCGACGTCTATGATGTTACGGTTCCGGACTCCAGCATGAATTTTGTGGGGGGAAATGGGGGAATAATCCTTCACAACACTGTTGTACAGCATCAATTGTCAAAATGGGCTGACAGCGATATTGTCGTTTACGTGGGATGTGGCGAAAGAGGTAATGAAATGACTGAGATCCTGACATCTTTCCCTGAACTTACTGACCCTAAATCAGGAAAACCACTCATGGAGAGAACAGTGCTTATTGCCAACACCTCCAATATGCCTGTTGCAGCCAGGGAAGCCAGCATTTACACTGGAATCACAATAGCAGAATATTACAGGGATATGGGGTACAACGTTGCACTGATGGCTGACAGTACATCCAGATGGGCAGAGGCTCTGAGAGAAATATCAGGAAGGCTTGAGGAAATGCCAGGGGAAGAAGGTTATCCTGCCTACCTGGGCCGAAGGCTTTCAGAATTCTATGAGAGATCAGGAAATGCAATCGTAGTCTCTGACAACCAGAGAAACGGTTCAATCACAATTGTTGGTGCAGTGTCGCCACCTGGAGGAGACACATCTGAACCGGTTTCACAGAACACCCTGCGTGTTACTAGGGTATTCTGGGCACTAGATTCCTCACTTGCATCAAGGAGGCACTTCCCGTCTATCAACTGGCTCAACAGTTACTCGCTTTACCAGGATGACCTCAGGAAATGGTTCGAGGAAAATGTGACAAAGAACTGGGGAGAGCTCTACGACGAGGCTATGGGAATACTCCAGAAGGAAGCAGAACTGCAAGAGGTTGTCCAGCTTGTTGGTTATGATGCCCTCCCCGAGAGGGAGAAGAACACCCTTGACATCGCAAGGATGATCAGGGAGGATTTCCTTCAGCAGAGCGCATTTGATGAGGTTGACCAGTATTGTTCCATAGGAAAGCAGTACAGGATGCTAAATGCAATACTTACCCTTGGCAGGGAACAGTCAAACGCACTGGACAAGGGAATGCAGATGGCACAGATTCAGGGAATAGGCGCAAGATCAAGGATATCCAGGATGAAAGAAGTCAAGGAAGAAGAATTCCAGGCTTACTACGATTCTGTTATGTCAGAAATGAAGGACCAGATAGGGAAGCTTCTGGAGGTGCAGTAAATGCCGCAGGTAAGCTACAAGACGGTTTCACAGATTTCCGGTCCGCTTGTATTCGTGGAAAAAATAGACAATGCCGCATACAACGAGCTCGTTGAAATCACACTTGAAAACGGGGAAAAGAGGACAGGTCAGGTGCTTGATACAGGCAAGGGACTGGCAGTAGTACAGGTGTTTGGACAGACCTCAGGCATGAGCGTTAAGGGCACAAAGGTAAAATTCCTTGGCAACACAGCCAGAGTATCTGTATCAGATGACATGCTGGGACGGATATTTAACGGCCTTGGCGAGCCTATAGACCACCTTTCTCCCATAGCGAGCAAGGAAAGGGTTGAGATTGTGGGAAATGCTATCAACCCGTATTCAAGGGAAGAGCCATCAGAATTCATTGAGACTGGTATATCCACAATCGACGGAATGAACACGCTCGTTAGGGGGCAGAAGCTTCCCATATTTTCAGGCTCTGGACTTGCGCACAACAGGCTTGCGGCACAGATTGCAAGACAGGCCAAGGTCCTTGGCAGCGATGAGAACTTTGCTGTAATATTCGGCGCAATGGGTATCACCAGTGAGGAAGCAAACTACTTCGTGAATGAATTTACCAAGACCGGCGCAATCTCAAGGTCAGTTCTTTTCCTTAACCTTTCATCCGACCCGAGCATGGAAAGGATCATCCTTCCAAAGGTTGCACTCACAACAGCTGAATACCTTGCATATGAGAAGGAAATGCACATTCTGGTTATCCTTTCAGACATGACCAACTACTGCGAAGCCCTGAGGGAAATATCATCAGCAAGGGAAGAAGTTCCAGGAAGAAGGGGTTTCCCGGGCTACATGTACACTGATCTTTCAACCATATATGAGAGGGCAGGTAAGATCAGGGGCAAGAACGGCTCCATCACCCAGATTCCAATCCTCACCATGCCAGGTGACGATATCACTAACCCGATACCTGACCTTACAGGATACATTACAGAGGGCCAGATCGTGCTGAGCAGGGACCTCCAGAGGAAGGGAATTTACCCACCAGTGGATGTTCTGCCCTCACTTTCAAGGCTAATGAACCAGGGAATCGGGAAGGGCCGGACAAGAGAAGATCACAGAGGAGTGGCAGACCAGCTCTACGCAGCCTATGCAAACGGAAAGGATCTCAGGTCACTCAGTGCAATTGTGGGAGAAGAGGCACTTGGTGCAAACGACAGGATGTACCTCAAGTTCGCGGATGAGTTTGAGAAGAGGTACGTGAACCAGGGCATATACGAGGACAGATCCATTGAAGACACCCTGGGAATCAGCTACGATCTCATGTCCATGCTTCCGGAAGGGGACATGAAGAGACTTAAGACAGACTTCATTAAGAAATATGGAAAGTGGAACAAGGAGGAATAATGGCACAGACTGAGCTAAAACCCACAAGGATTGAACTCATTCGAACCAGGAAAAGGATCAAGCTGGCCAAGAGAGGATTAGATCTCCTGAAGATGAAGAGGTCATCTCTTGTTATGGAGTTCTTCAGCATCAGCCGAAGTGTCAAGGGCCTCAGGGAGAATCTGAGATCTGATATAGGGGACGCACTGGATACCCTGAAGGCAGCGGAAATCATATCGGGTACCATGAACCTTGAAAGGATCGCATACATGTCAGCTGATTCAACGGTAGGGGTGAACCTGAAGAACGTCATGGGCGTCAGGATACCGGAACTCAGCAGGAACTACAACCAGACTATACTTTCTAACCAGTACAGGGCCATATCTGTTCCCACAGCAGTCAATGACGCAATAAAGAAGTTCGAGAATATTTACACTCAGATAGTGGAGATTGCAGAGAAGGAAAACTCAATGAGGAAGCTTCTACACGAAATTGACAAGACAAAGAGGCGTTCTAATGCCATTGAGAACATACTGATCCCCCAGCTAACATATTCAGCGAAGATCATAAGGATGAGGCTGGATGAGATCGAGAGGGACATGTTCACTACACTGAAAATGGTAAAGAGAAAGATTAACAGGAAATCCCAGGAGGGAGTTGCCTGATGAAGTACTGGAAGCAGCAGTTGAAGCTGGACAGGAACAGGATATTCACGAGGGAAGAACTCATGAGAAACAGGAATCTGAGGAGGTTCAAGAGGCTGAGGACATTCTTCCTCCTTTTCAATCCCATGGTGTCCGTGCTGCTGCTTACTATGCTATTTACAGGAGTGATCTGAAATGGAAGATCTAGAAACACTCAAGGTAATCAAGGAAAAGGAAAACTCAATCAACGATGAAATTGCACTTCTCAAGAACGAGAAGGATAAGCAACTCCAGGAAATGGAAGCCCGGTTTGCATTGAAAGTGAAGGAAAACGAGGAGAGACTTAGGCTCCAGGCCACGAAAGAGGTCGCCGATGTCACCGTAGAGGCAAGGTCCAGGGCAGAAAGCATTGTTCTTGGAAGCAGGGAAAAGGCCGACAGGATGAAAATGAAGCTTTCAGACAGGGAAATAGAGAAGATAACGTCTGATTTGCTCAAATCCTATCTAGAGGGTATGTAATGGCACTGATGCCGGAGAAGATGCTCAGGGTAAGGATCATCGGGTCCAACATGCGCAAGGACCACATTATAACTGCTCTCCACGACGCAGGCATTATACAGTTGGAGACGGTGGAACCTGGGCTCACGAAGGCCATGGGACAGGCAAAACCTGGAGAACTGTACAGGAAAGTGAACAGGTATCTACAGATATACAGGGGATATGAGAACTTGCTGCCGCACATTCCTGTGAAAGGCACAAAGGCATTCGGCAGTATGGAAGAACTTCTCGCTGAAGCTTCAAAAATAGACCTCGAAGAAGAGCTGAAGGTGCTGAAGTCCAGGGAGTCGGATCTCCTCTCCGAGATAAAGGAGATAAACAACAGGCTTGAGGCAGTGTCCTCGCTCATGGGATTAAGTTATGACCTTTCAATTTTCAACGGCTCCACAATTTCCTCATACATTGCAAGGGGATTTGAGGATGGGGAAGCAGCATCAGCAATAAGGGAGAAGCTTCCTGATGCAACAGTTTTCAAGCTTCCCAACCAGTCAGTAGTTGTCACAATACCAGCAAAAAAGGATGCGGAGCTTGCCAGGGTGGCTTCAGAGCTGAAATTCTCAATTTCACACATTCCTGAGATGTCAGGAAAGCCGGAGGAATACAGCAAAGTCATGAAGGACAGGCTCGGCCTCAAGACAAAGGACCTCGATGAAGTCCACAAGGATCTCAGGGATCTTTCTGAGCAGTACTATGAACCTATAGCCCAGATCCGGGAACAGCTGGAGATTGAAAACAGGAAACTTGAGGTTTCAGACAAGCTCGCTTCCACTCAGGATTCATTTGCGCTTGAAGGATGGGTTCCCCAGAAGCATTACCAGTCCATGGTCACCCTGGTCAACGGTGCCGCTGAAAACAGCGTAATAATAAAGACAGTGGACTCTAAGGAGGATCCGCCCACTCTGCTTTCAAACCCTAAGAGGTTCAAGGTCTTCGAGTTCTTTATCAATTTCTATTCACTTCCCAAGGAGTTTGAATTTGACCCTACAATGATTTTTGGCTTCATCTTCCCATTCTTCTTCGGGCTCATGGTTGGAGACTGGGGCTACGGGCTTGTAATCTTAGCCGGAGCAACCTGGATGAAAAGAAAGCTCACAACTCCCGGTGCCAGGACTATCCTCCCCAGGGGACTCACCAATTTCGCTATGACCGTATTCGGAAAGAATGCGCTTCTGGTACTTGCCAGAACCCTTGTTCCAGGTGCTCTGGTTGCAATAGTTGTTGGATTGCTGTTCAACGGTTTCTTCGGCTTCCCGCTGCTTCCTGTAACTGTGTTTGAAGTTGCTCCGAAGTTCACGGCAAGCATCATGGGATTCCCACCTCAGCCCTCTATTGTGCTCTTCCATCTTACCCTCGTGATACCAAAACTTCTCCTGTTGACAGGATACATAGGGCTTGCCATGGTTACATTCGGCCTGGTTCTTGGCCTTGCAAACGAGGCAAGGAGGAAGCACTGGAAGGGAGTTGGCGGAAAGATCGGATGGCTACTCATGGCCTGGGGGATCGCAATGTTCGGGCTTAACCTCATACAGCATTCCAGCAATTTCTCATTCAGTCTTGCAACAAACCCCGTTGCTCCAATTTCCCTTGGGGGATTCATAGTGGGCATAGTGGTAATGGCAGTATCTGAAGGCACGGGCGGGCTCATAGAGATACCCTCCATCATCAGCCATATACTCTCATATACGAGGATTCTGGGTATACTGCTTGCAGCGGTGTATCTGTCATATGTGCTTGACCTCATTTTCCTCAAGGGAGTTTCAAAAAGCCCTGCATTTGCCGCTATAGGTATACTTGTGCTCATACTTGGCCAGCTCTTCACAATAGGCATAGCAATCCTTGAACCAGGAATACAGGGGGCGAGGCTTATTTACGTGGAATTCTTCTCAAAATTCTATTATGGCAACGGCAAGATATTCAGGCCATTCAAGACCACAAGAAAATACACCACTCCAAAATTCAGCCTGGAAACAGCCAAGAAATAATATTAACCTGGTGTGCCCACACTCTTTTCTTTTCCCAGTTTTACATACTTTCTCAAAGCTATTAAAGTCCACACAGCTTCTATGACCCCAAACGGCCAAGTTCCTGAAAGAAAACCGTACGCTGACGATCCAATGCATGTGAGCCCGAAGAGCAGTGTATAGATTCTTGACTTAGGCTCCAGCGAATAGAAAGCCATCATGACTGCCAGGTCAACGGCACCAAGTATATTGAGGGTTGAAAGCGGTTCCATGGCTGAGAATTCAAAAGTAATTTAAGAATGCAGGGATTGCAAATGGATCCCATTGGACCATGAAAAGCTGGCAGGCCTTGCCACTAAAATAGCTGCAGGAATCACTCCAAGAAAGTTCCCGGATGATTTTGCAGATCTAGAACCCCAGGGTGAGATTACAAGGATACCGAGGGGAAAGGAAGTGAGCATGTACAGGGAACTTGAGGGAGTCTTTGTAATGATCGACGGAAACAGGCTTTTCTTCAATCAGCCACCATTTGCCAAGTTCATATTCTATTGTGCAAAGGCCGGGATCACGGAGGTTGCTGTCCCTGACGCCAAGGTTGCAAAGAAGGCCGTGAAGGCGCTGGAACAGGAGATCAGCAATGTCACATACAGGATCGAAAGCGAACTGGAAAACCTGAACCTCGGGGAAGGAGAGAAAAGGGAAACAATCCAGGCTGTTCTAGACAAACTTGGATTGGGCTATTACTCAGACATTGTATCCAGGGAAGAATTGTGGTAGGCCGAGTAAGGGCCCTTTTCTTCAGTAACCGCTCCAGCGTGAACCCAGTTCCTTTTCCCACTTCTCATAGACTTCCTTTCTGAGATCGTCCCTGAGCATGCAGGTTTCAGAGAAACTGTCCATTCTTTCGTATGGCACAACAGCAAATATGATTCCCCTTGAATTTGTGTATTTGGAGGCAGGCACATCCTTTGGCCTCAGGGGATCAACCCCACTGGCCCAGCCTTTCTTTATAATCCCTATTTCCGAAGGGTCCGCCCTTGTGCACATGGCCCAAAGTACATCGTCCATGTCGTAGGGATTGATATCATCGTCCACCACAACGACCCACTTTCCCATATATGCAGCGCTCCTTGTCTGGGAGGCAAGGTAACCTGCCTCTGTGGCGTGTCCCGGATATGCCTGCTTAATGCTGACATTGATGAACTGCCTCCCCACCCCGAATGGAGGCGTGTAAACACCCATCACGTTAGGAAGACCATTTTTTACCATCTCGTCATAGACCAGGGCAGATCTCCACACACTTCTCCAGAAGGCATGATCGTTGTACGCTCCCTTTGACATGGCCGTGCCCAGCATAATGGCGTCGTTCCTGTGGTATAGGGCCTTAACCTCCACGAATGGCTTCTGCTTTGCATCGCTTGCATAATACCCGGTCCATTCGCCATGTGGCCCTTCCAGTCGGGTCTTGTCGGGGTATACAAAACCCTCGATGGCAATCTCCGCATCGGCAGGTATTGGCAGGCCTGTATACTTTCCCTTGATAACTTTGATCGGTTTTTTCCTGATGGCCCCGTAATATTCAAGTTCTGATACCCCTGTCGGGATTTCACTTCCAGCCAGGACGTATAAGAGTGGATCCGGGCCGAATACCATTACCACTGGCATTGGCTTGTTCTCCTTGAAGTACTTGTCCCTGTGGAATGCTCCGTGTTTTCCTCTCTCTGCGTTTATACCCACAGTATTCCTGTCGTAGAGTTGGGCACGGTATGAACCAACGTTTATTGTTCCCGTGTCAGGATCATCGGTGATTACTGCAACGCCAGTGCCGATGAATCTCCCACCATCCTTTTCATGCCAGAAAGGGGTTGGAAATTTGAGCAGGTCCACTTTATCCTCTGTTTCCAAGTTCTCAAGAATGTGTCCCGATTCAACAACCTGGAACGGATATTTCTTCGTTTCTTCCTGCCATGTGTTCGGTTTTCCCCTGAGGTCCTCTATGGTTTCCTTCAAGGTCAGTTCTGTATTGTTTCCGAAAGTAAGGTTGAATAGCTTTACATTTCCTACAGAGTTCACCAGGACCCGGAAGCCGGATTTCTCATATTCCTTGAGGTTCTGAAACAGCAACGCTGGGCCCTGGTTTTTGGCGTTAATCTGAGCTATGCCGGATAGTTCCAGGTTCAGGTCCACGCCTTCCAGCACCTTAAGTTCATCCATTTCATCAGCTTGTTTCAGCCAGTCTCTCAAGTCTTCCCAGGATCTCATTGAAATCACGCAAAAATGTCAGATAGGAATTTAATCCTTTTCCGGGTCATTCTGAAAGAATATCGTTTTGGACCCAATAATCCGGATAAGCGCCGGGAATTGCTTTTATGCCATGGTATCTGAAGCGATTGAACAAGAACTGGAGAAATTTAGTAAAGAAAAATAAAAAAAGGAAATTTTTGGTTGCTTTAAAATATAAGGGAATGCAAAGATCAAATCTTTGTTACATCCACACCCTTGGTTTCTTTCAGCCCAAAGACTCCAACCATCATGACTGCAGCACCGATGATCATTCCAGTGGACATTGAGATTCCAAGGTGTCCACCACTTGCAACAAGGAGCTCAACGAAAATCGGAGCAAGCCCTCCTCCAAATCCTCTTCCTACCATATAGGCGAAGTTTGATCCTGTGGCCCTCATCCTTGTCGGATATAGCTCCCCAAGCCAGACGCCGAATATGGCTGCAAAGCTGGACTGGAAGAAGTACAGCAGGAGATATGTCCAGAATGACGGGTAGCTGGCCAGGTTTGTGAATCCAACTGCCTGGTATGCGGTGTACAGGAACGGGAAGATTACCAGGAATGAAACAACTCCAAACAGTATGGCTGCTTTCTTCCTTCCAAGGAAATCAACACTGGTTCCTATGATCACTTCAGCTATGATACCCACTAGAGAACCAATGGTGACTATTGTGGTGACCGGTGAGTGTGCAGCTATGAAGAACGAGGGGTAGAAAGTCTGCCCTGAGTAGAAGTAGAACATGAATCCGAAAACCATGATGGTTCCGAATATGGTCCACCTGAGGGTATCCTTTGAAAAGATTTCTGCCAGTGGGGATTTCAGCACTATGCTGGAAACATCCTTTCCTGTCTTCTTTGCCTCAACCTGCAGGAGCCATACTTTTGACTCAGGCACGAAGAGCCGAAGCACCAGAAGCACCAGAGATATGATGCCCACGAACATGTAAGCGTATCTCCAGCCAGTTGCACCAGAAAAGTGTGCGAGGAAGTATCCCGCAGTCTGTGCACCTATTAAGCCACCAGCAGGGAACATTGCCTGAAGGAATCCACCTGCAAGCCCCTTTGACCTTTCGCCCCATGCCTCATTAAGAAGCGAGAAGCCAACTCCCCACTCGCCTCCAAGCCCAAGGCCCGCAACAAACTGCAGGGCGAAAAGCTCATTCAGGTTTCCGGAGAAGCCTGTAGCTATTGTCGCCACCGAGAACAGCAGGATGGTGAAAACCAGTGCAGTCCTTCGGCCTAGCCTGTCAGCAACCCAACCAAATCCAATTCCTCCGACAACAGAACCTACCAGTGCGGTACTCACTGCAATCAGTGCAGTTGTCCTACCAACACCAAAAGTGGTGCCGATTGCTGCAGCCAAAAAAGTAGTCAGCAACAGGTTGTACCCATCAAAGAGATAACCCAGTGTGGCACCAAGATATGTTCTAGATTTCTCAGAACTTGTATAGCTTAAATTAGCCTCCATTGAAGGGAGAACAATTTAATTAATATTTAATTCTTGCTGACTGGAAATGACAAAAAATCCATTATGAATTATAATGGGTAAATAATGGCTCATTTTTCTTTCCCAAATCACAAAATTTTCTGGAATAAATTGCGTATGGTGGATGCAATTCGGGTCGAGGCGAAACATTTTAGATACTTCTAGGGCTAACCTGACTTAGCATGACGAGTCAGAAATCCTCTACTGAATCGTTGGTTCTGCAGAGTGAAAAGGGGACAAAACAGAATGTTGGCAAGAGAGTACCGAGAATTGAAGACCTGCGCATAGTCAAGGGAAAGGCAGGCTATACGGATGATCTTGAAATGGCCGACCAGCAATACGCTGCTTTTCTGTTCAGTCCATATGCACATGCCAGAATCATAAGTATAGATGTGTCAAAGGCACTGGAACTTCCCGGCGTCTCATTAGTTATCACTGGAAAAGAAATCAAGGAACTCACCAAACCAATGTCTTCCAGGGCGGCCACAAAATCACCCACTTCCCATTACATCCTGGCCGTGGACAAGGTAAGGTACATGGGTGAGCCTGTTGCTGCAGTGGTGGCCAGGAACAAGTACGTTGCAGCTGATGCAGCGGAGCTCATTGAGGTCGAATACGAACCCCTCAAGGTCGTTGCCTCAATCGAGGACGCGCTGAAGAAGGATGCGGAACTCATCTACCCTGAGCTAGGCACCAATGAAATGATCACAGACCATTTCGAATTTGGCGATGTCAAGAAAGCCTTCAGCGAAGCTGACAAGATAGTCAAGGAAAGGATCAGGATCCAGCGATATGCCTCCACCCCACTGGAGACCTATGTGGTGAATGCCTATTATGATCCAACAAGGGAAGAACTTACAGTGTATGCTAGCGACCAGCAGCCTGGAAGGACTGTCCAATCAGTGGAAAGGACTATCGGGATCCCTTCCTCTAGAATCCATCTCATTGTTCCTCCAGTTGGCGGTGGCTTTGGATACAAGCTTGCAATCTGGCAGTATGTTGCGTTGGTTTCACTTATGAGCAAATTGGTAGGCAAACCTGTCAAATGGGTACAGACCAGGACAGAGAGCCTTTATGCATTCCACAGGCCACGCGGCTTCATGGACGCTGAATTCGCCCTTAGAAAGGATGGGAAAGTCCTTGGAATGAAGCTTGTGGACTGGCAGGCAGACGCAAACTGGCCATATGTGGCTGCTCTTTATTCACTCATCAAGTTTGCAAACATGAGTGGAACTTACGAAATCAGGAATTATTCCTTTGAATACCACTGCATTGCTACAAACGATCCGCCAATAGTGCAGGACAGAGGGGTGGGAAAGCCATTCATGGCATTTGCGCTTGAGAGGATGATGGACTTTTCCGCTCAAGCCCTGGGCATTGACAGGGTCAAGATCAGACAGATAAACTCAGTTCCGGCAGATAAGATGCCTTACACCGCAGGATCTGGGGAAGTCTACGAAAGCGGGAATTACCCGGAAGCCATCAGGAGAGCCCTTGAGCACTCACAGTTCAAGAAGAAGCTTGAGGAACAGGCTAAATTGCGGAAGGAGGGCAGGTACGTAGGAATCGGCATTGCCACAGCCATAGAACCGGGGACTTCCAACCTAGGATATTACTTCCTGTCTAAGGCGGGCGATCCAGATTACAATGGAGCCGGACAGATGGCGACCGTTGAAGTTGCCGCAGATGGCATTGTAAAGGTGAACATGAACGGGCCGGAGATAGGAACAGGTCACGTGACAACAATTGCGCAGGTTGTTGCTGATGTATTCGGCATTTCCACTGAAGAAGTCAACGTGGATGCCTGGTATGATTCTGTCCACGGTCACCTTACATATGCAGGAACATATTCCAACGCATTCAATGATGTGTACCTTGGAGCAGTAATGACCGCTGCTAACCAGCTCAAAGACAAGATCCTGAACATTGCATCCTCCCTGCTCAGGGAGAACAAGGAAGATCTTTACCTGTCAAACAACTACATCTGCAAGCTTGATGATGACCAGGAAAAGAGGCTTGTTGGGCTCAAGGAGCTGGCAAAAATTTCCTATGGAAGGCTTCTTTCGTTCCCCAAGGGTGAAGAACCCGGCCTTAAAGTTACGGCAGGCTACATCAACAGGACAGCTAAGCCGTTCGTGAGGAGTGACTTCAACGTCCAGCTGACCCACTCCAACTCAGTGCATGTATGCTTTGTGGAAGTGTTCCCTGAGAACTGGAACATAAAGATCCTGGACTACGCCATCGTCCACGACGCTGGAAACGTAATAAACCCTGGAATAGTGGAGGGCCTGGCAATCGGATCTACAGTGAGTGGAATCGGTGGTGCTCTTTACGAGGAATTTGTGTTCGATGAGCAGGGAACGAACTTATCCCTGAACTTTGGCGAGTACCTGAAGCCCACAGCAATGGAGGCACCTGAGATAAGGGTGGACCAGATGGAATCCCCGGCACCAAACACCGTTCTCGGAACCAAGGCAGTAGGAGAAGGTGGAGCCATAACCTCACTGGCTGCCGTTGCAGGCGCTGTGGAGGATGCACTGAAACCCTTCAACGTGAAGATAACAGGTCTCCCAATCACTCCAGAGAAGATCTGGAACATGGTGAAGGATACGCCAGAGTACAAGAGAATAAAGAAGGAGGGACAGTAATGTATCCAAAATCGTTTGAGTACCTGAGGGCCAAATCAGTGGATCAGGCTCTTCAGTATCTCAAGGAAAACGAAGGTTCCAGAGTCATCGCTGGAGGGCAGAGCCTGGTGCCAATGCTGAAATCAAGACTCTACCAGCCCACAGTCCTTGTGGATATAAACTTCATACCGGAGCTCAGGGAGGTAAAGCTGGAGAGCAATGGCGATTTGAGAATAGGTGCAATGGTAACCCATTACGATGTCATAGAGAACAGCATAATCAGGGAGAACGCCCCCATACTGTCATCAACAGCAGAGAACATTGCGGATGTGCAAATCAGGAACAGGGGTACCATTGGGGGAAGCATCTGCGAGGCAGATCCTTCAGCCGACTATCTTCCCACACTGATGGCACTGGATGCAAGAGTGGTGCTCAAAACTTCAGAATCTACAAGGGAAGTCAAGGTTGAAGACTTCATACAGGGTCCGTTTGAGACAGTAGTTGAAGACGGAGAGATGCTGGTGGAAGTTATGGTTCCTTCCAACAAGTCAAACTACCGTGTCGAGAAGTATGCAAGGAGAAAGGCTGACTTTGCAATTGCTTCAGTTGCTGCAATAGTCTCACTCTCGAAGGACGGGAAGGTCACAGATGCAAGGGTTGCTACAGGTGCACAGCAGGATAAGCCCCACAGGCTTCGGGAAATCGAAACTGCTCTTAAGGGAAAACCCTCAAAGTCAGTGGATCTGGAGTCAATAATCGGGCCGGCAACAGAAGAACTCGAGCCACTCGACGACCTTCATGGCGGACCGGAATACAGGAAATATGTCCTTAGGGGAATGCTGTCAAGGATACTTGGGGACCTACTCTCAGGAAAGGAGGCAAGATAAAAATGGTAACAGTAAACCTGAAAATCAACGGAAAGCAATATTCAGAGGAAACAGAGCCAAGGATGCTCCTTGTGCACTTCATCAGGGATGTCCTGAAACTGAAGGGCACGCACATTGGCTGCGATACCGGCCACTGTGGGGCCTGTACAATCCTCTGGGATGGCAAGCCGGTCAAGTCGTGCCAGATCCTTGCCGTGCAGGCAGAGGGCGCAAACATCATGACTGTGGAGGGTCTTGAGCCCGAGGAGGGAAAACTCAGCATTGAGCAGGAATCCTTCAGGGAGAACTTCGCTCAACAGTGTGGATACTGCACACCCGGTTTCCTGATGATGACCCGTTACCTCATAAGAAACAATGAGGAAATGACAAGAGAGGAAATCAGGGAAAAGCTCCATGGTAATTACTGCATGTGCACAGGGTACCAGCAGATCGTTGACGCAGTTCAGGATGCGCAGAGAAAATATTTTGCAACAAAGAAGTAATTTTTAGAAATTCCCTTATTTCTTATATTTTTGATGAGTCCTACAGAAAGTGGGCCCATCATTGCGTTTTCTTCAGGAGCCAAAGAACTTCATTGAGTGGCAGAACACTTGCATATTTTGCATCAAGATCGAACAGGGAAACTTCATGTGATATCTGAGACCTGTCTGCAACGCACTCAGTTGGAATGACGACCCTGTAGTTGTAATTGAATGCATCCAGTGCCGTTGCCCTGATGCACCCTGAAGTTACCATTCCTGTGAGGATAATGCTGTCAGCCTTCATGTAATTGAGAAGCGCAGCCAGGGGTGTGCCGAAAAAGGCACTTGGCTTAGACTTGTTCAGCACAAGGTCCTTTTCCCCTGGCCTTATGGTGGCATAAATTGTGTTGTATTCCCCCTTCATTTCATCACTGATAGGTTTCCCCTTGAAGTTCCAGGCACCACGGTGAAGATTGTACAGTTCACCAGTTTCTTCGACATCTTTCGTGTATATTGTGGGTATGCCCATTTTCCTCGTCTCAATGAGCAGGCTTTCTATGCTCCTGGCGCAAGGGATTCCGGTTTTGCTGTATCCAGTGGGGAACTTGTCATCCACAAAGCCGTTTGTCATGTCAACAACAAGGACTACGGGCCTCCTTCCTATTTCAGTCAAGGAATCTATCCCGTTCTTCCTGTATCTCTCTTCAATGATCTTCTGGTCTTCTTCCGGAATAATGCTGGGAATGTACATAAGAAGGTCAAGAAAACAGGGATATATAAGATGAATGTGGCAGGCAAAAATATTGTGCAAGGCGGAGGGAGCCGCCTTCCAAAGGAAAACTAAAGTCTGTAGAGCTTCTTTGTGTTGCCCAGAAAGATCTTTTCCTTTGCTGCTGCAGGTATGGTTTTGTGGTTCGCAAGATCCTTCGCAGTATGCCAGTTGCCCATGTTGAATGGGTAATCAGTGCCCAGGAGGACGTTATCAGATCCGGTTTTCTCAACCAGGAATTTCAGGGCCTCATCGTCAAACACAACGGAGTCGAAGAACACGTTTTTAAGGCCCCTGTCCACGTCAACGTCCGAACCCCTGAGCTCATCCCTTATGGATACAGCATGCTTCAACCTTCCAACCTGGAATGGTATTGCCCCTCCACCGTGGCAGAAGATCATCTTCAACTTTGGGAATTTGTTGAATACTCCGCCGAAAATCATGCTTGTTACTGCAACAGTGGTTTCAGCAAGGGTTCCAACAACAATTCCCATGTAGTATTTCTGTAGCCTTTCAGGGCCCAGGAAGTCATTGGGATGTACAAATATGGGCATGCCAAGTTCCTGGGCCTTTTCGTAAACCGGGTAGAGGCTTTCATCATCCAGGTTCTTTCCTGCGATGTTTGTCCCTATTTCTATGCCTTTCATTGCGAGATCAGAGTATGCCCTTTCCATTTCCTTCACAGAGGAAGCCGGATCCTGCATGGGAAGAGTGGCATTGCCGTAAAATCTGTCAGGCTCCTGCCTGCAGACTGCACTTATACCGTTGTTCTGCGCCCTGGATGCTTTCTCAGCCACGTCAAGTTTTGCAGAATACATGAAAAGATGATGGGTGGGTGAAATGATCTGGCCATCCACACCCATACCGGCCAGTTCTTTCTTTCTGGCTTCAATGTCAAAGAACCCCTTCGGCATTGGCGCAACAGACTTGCCGAGTGCCTTTATGTTATACAAGTCTCCCTTTCCAATGGGTATTATCTCACCGGATAGTTCATGGATCGATGAGTCTGGAAGCATATGCGAATGGACATCTATGTTTTTCATTGATCCACATAAGAGTTATCATGGTTTTATTGTTTTTGCAGATTTTTCAGGGATTTTCGCTATTTAATAGTCGTTTTTAATGCTTTTCTGGCTAAACTGCAGAATATTGCCGGGCACACAGATAACACCTGATCCTCTCCCATAATTGCCGGCTTTGCCTGCAATTTCAGATCCCGGCTCAAAAAGCTTTAAGACGTCGGCTTTCTTGTGTTCAACTGATGATTTTAGAACCATTCCAGTATTTCTCACCACTGAGTCTTGACGAAGCTTTTGAGATCCTAACAGAACATCACGGTGAAGCCAAGATTATTGCAGGGGGACAGAGCCTCATACCACTGATGAAAATGGGGGTGGAAATGCCCTGTATTGTGGATATTAAGAAGATTCACGAGCTGAAGACCATCGAACTTTCAAATGATGGTTCAGGAAAGGTTTCTTCAGTAAGGGTGGGTGCCCTTGCGACCTACAATGAAATAGAACGTTCGGTTCCGGTCAGGAGGAACATTCCGCTGCTTGCAAAGACTGCATCTGGAATCGGCCATCCGCTTGTGAGGAACAGGGGGACCATAGGCGGGAGCCTCTCCCATTGTGATCCTGCTGCTGATCTCTGTGCAACTGCACTGGCCCTCGATGCCCAAATATGCATTACCGGGCCAGGCATGAAAACAAGAGTCCTGTCGGCAAGAGATTTTTTCAAGGGCCCGCTTGAAACTGATCTGCACAATGACGAGATTCTGACATCGGTATTTTTTCCTGTATCAAACATGAAAATGGGTTATGATGTCCAGAAACTTACTCTGGGGCATGGGGATTTCCCGGTATTCATTGTTTCAGTTTCTCTGCATTACGATGGCGTTAAATTCACTAATGCAGCCATAGCACTTGGGGGAGTGGGAGAAACAGCAGTCAGGGCAAGCGAATGCGAATCACTCATGAGGGGAAAAGAAAGCATTACAGGTGAGGATATTCGGGAAGTTTCAAGACTGATCACTGATAGGTACGATCCTCCCGTCTCTGCAGAGCTATCTCCCGATTATACACGCGAAATGCTATCTGTTTACACCGGGAAGGCATTGAGAAACGCAGTGCAGATGGTAACCGGGTGATATGAAAATGGAAGCACAGACTTTTGAATTGAAGTTCAAACTAAATGGAAAAGAAGTTAACGCCCTGGTGGACACAAGGGAAACGTTGCTGGATGTCATAAGGGATACTTTTGGCCTTACCGGGGCAAAGAAAGGGTGCGATGAAGCGGCCTGCGGAGCCTGTTCAGTTCTATTCAACGGGCACGCAGTATGCTCTTGCACAATGCTCGCAGCGGAAGCTCACGGCGGGAGCATTGTAACAGTCGAGGGCCTTTCAGTGAATGGAGAACCTGCCTCTCTGCAAAAAGCATTCATGGAAAGTGATGCCCTTCAGTGCGGTTTCTGCACGTCTGGCCAGATAATAGCCGCGGCTTCCCTTCTAGATAATGCTGATAGGGAACTGGATGACAATGAGATAAGGGAAGGCATGTCGGGAAATGTATGCAGGTGCGGTGCTTACAACAAAATATTACATGCAGTATCCGAGACCAGTCGCAAGAGGAAGGCGAAGTAATGGAAGCCGTTATGGAGAGGCAGCGTGAAAAACCCCATGTATCAGAGCCCAGGATCGATGCAAGGGAACGTGCAATGGGCCTGGCAAAGTACACAGCTGACTGGCAAGTGAAGGACATGCTTTATGCTAGAATATTTACTAGCACAGTTCCTCATGGCTTTGTCAAGGGCATCGACTCCTCGGAGGCTGCAAAAACCCCGGGATTTGTGGATATCGTCTCATGCCTGGATGACAGCACAGTGTGGCAGGCAGGTGAACGGGAACACGAGAGGAGGGTATTTGCGGATCACGTCAGGTTTGTGGGGGATTGCATCGGGGCTGTAACGGCAACAACAAGAATTGCTGCAAGGAAGGCTGCATCGCTTGTAGGCGTGCAGTATGAGGAACTGCCCGCATCCTTTACTATTGAGTCAACACTTGGAAACTCACAACTGAAGATATGGGATAACGGAAATTTCCTTGGCCCACTGAAGTTTGAATACGGTGATTCTGAAGAAGAATTCAGTAAATCCCAGGTAGTACTGGAAAGGCACTATTCAACTTCGAGGCTTCACAATGTCCCGCTCGAGCCTGCAATATCCATTGCGTGGTGGGACGGTGACAATCTCACGGTTGTTGCTGCTACCCAGAGTGTACACGGGTGCAGGAACGGCATAGCAAAGGATCTTGGCCTTGAACCGGAAAAAGTGAGGGTGATTGGATACTACAAGGGAGGCGGTTTCGGCAACAAGATCAACTCAATGAATTACGACCTCATTGCAGCAATATGCTCCAGAAGGACTGGGAAACCGGTCATGGTGGAATACAGCAGGGAGGATGAATTCATCAATGTCCATGGAAGATGGTCCACTGACCAGGACCTTAGAATGGCAGCGGACAGGGCCGGAAAGATCAATGCAGTCGAGGTAAAGGCCAAATGTGATATAGGTGCATACACACGTCACATTAAGCGTGGGCACTTCATTGAGGGGCCAGAGCATTATTATTCGACGGAAGCCTGGAATGCCGAAATCTATGGGGTCTATACGAATACCCCTGCAACGGGCCACATGCGTGCCCCTCCAGGCCCACAATCTGCATTTTCTGTTGAATCCATGGTTGATGAACTTGCCCACGAACTAGGCATAGATCCAGTGGATATGCGGCTCAAGAATTTTATAAGGAATCCCCCCTCTGGAAGATTCACATCAAACGGATTTGAAGAATGTATAATCAAAGGAGCAGAGGAATTCGGCTGGAAACAGAGGTGGAAAAGGCCTGAAAAGCAAAGAAATAAAAGCGGAATAGCCACAGGAGTGGGCGTTGCAATCGGGTCATGGCATTCCGGGCTGGGGCATGGGGAAGCCATTGTGAGCGTTGACAGTTCGGGCACACTGGAAGTGAATACAGGAGTGGTAGATATAGGGACGGGAGCAAAGACCACTATGGCACTAATCGCCTCCGGAGAAGTCGGGATACCTTATGCGGATACAAGAGTTATTTGGGGTGACACAGAGACAAGCCCTTACTCCGTGGGGGAATCTGGAAGCAGGACCACAGGATTCACAGGCACAGCTGTCAGGGAAGCATCACGTCAGCTCAAGGCAGATCTTCTATTAATTGGAGAGAAGCTTCATGGGATTAGCAGTTCGAAACTTGAAATAAAGGAAGGAAATCTCATCCGCTCCGGAAATGGCAGTGTCCTATCCAGTGTCAGGGAATTAATGCAGGCTTCTGGAAATGGAAGGATAACAAAATCTGTTACCACTGAACCAACCCTGAAGGAGGGTGAGGAAAGATTCGTTTTTGCAGCCCATTTCGCAGAGGTTGCTGTGGATCTGGAAACCGGCGAAGTCAAACTCACTGATTACCTCGCGTATCACGACTCCGGAGAGATTGTGAACAGGCTTACAGCTGAGAGCCAGGTACAGGGGGGGATAGTCATGGGAATTGGGATGGCACTTACAGAGAAGCTTCTCATATCGAAGACTGATGGTTCAATTGAGAATCCCAGCCTTTTGCTATACAGAATTCCTAACATGACCCAGATCCCGAAGATCAAGGTTTTCTTTACCGACACAGTTGACCCGTACGGACCAAAATCACTGGGTGAGATCCCCATAATCCCTGTTACTGCGGCAATTGGAAATGCAATTTTTAACGCCACCGGCGTCAGGTTAAGGAACCTGCCTTTCTCAAGGGAGGAGTTGCTTGGGGAATTGAAGGACAGGAAGTAGGCCTGGTTCGGTGCCAGGTGCCCCCCTTATAATTTTAAAAGGGTGGCACAATTTCCTGCTCCATTTCTCCTTTCCATAAGAATTCAAAGCAGCTGACAAAATTTTCTGGATTCCACGGTGAAACGATTTTAAGAGAGCAAAATTTTCTTTAGCTAAGGACACATTGCAAGCTATTACGAACAAAGGCAACAGTGTGAACATGGGAGGCAGGAATGAAAAGTCCGTCTCAAGGGTATTGCTTGAACAACTGTACAACTTGGGTGTAAAATACGCATTCATGAACTCCGGGACAGATTATGCCCCAATAATTGAGAGTCTTGCAGAAATGTCCATGGAAAATATTCCCCGGACCGAGGTTATCCTCGTACCCCACGAGGGCCCTGCCGTTGCAATGGCCATTGGCTATTACATGATTACACACACCCCGGCGGCAGTCATGGTGCATACTACGCCTGGGACCGCAAATTCACTCAACAATGTCCTGAACGCCCAATCCATGAACATTCCCCTCATGCTGTTCGCAGGAAGGACCCCAGTTACTGAGAAGGCAGTATTCGGAAGCAAGGAAATCCCTGTCCACTGGAACCAGGAACTGAGGGACCAGGGAACAATGCTTAGGCAGTTCACAAAATGGGACTGGGAACACCGGTTCGGGGAACAGATCGTAGAGGAACTTGCAAGAGCCTATGAAGTAGCCATGAGTGACCCCAAGGGTCCTGTATACATGACGCTTCCTAGAGAACGAATCTCAGAGAAAGCTCCGCCAGCTTCTCCTGTAAGGAAACCGAGCCCTGCGGAACCGGTTGTGCCATCAAATGAAACCATCCAGAAGGTGGCTAGCCTCATAACTGGTTCAAGGAAACCACTCATAATTACAAGCCAGTTAGGAAGGAATCTTGGGGCGCCTGAGGAATTGCTTAAACTGTCTGAATTCATGGCTATCCCGGTTGCACAGAATTTCTATTACATGAATTTTCCAACAACTTCACAGATGTTTGTGGGGCCAATCGGTGGCAAGCTTTTCAATGAGTACATGAAATCTGCAGACCTTCTGCTTGTGCTGGATGTGGACGTGCCATGGTTCCCAAACTCTGTTGAGCCGGATCCTGATGCAACTGTCATTCACCTTGATGTTGATCCCATGAAGGAAAGGATGCCTACCTGGGGATTCAGGGCTGATATTAGGATCAGGGCAGATGCACAAACAGCCCTGAAAATGCTGAACGGGGAAGTTGCCCTTAAACTTGCCAAATCCGTTGAAACCGGGAAAACCGTCAAAGAAAGGAGGTCCAGGGTAAGCAGTGACCATGAAGCAATGATGGCCTCATACATGAAAGAGGCGAAGGATCACAAGGATGACACTCCCATAGACCCAAGGTGGCTCTCCTACTGCATAGGAAGCATTCTGGATGACAGGAAGATAGTATTTACCGAAACTGTGAGATCGCCATTTTACGAATATGCGCCAATAAGCAGTTTTGGGAGAACTTTCAGCACTCCACCCTTCGGCGGGCTTGGCTGGTCCATGGGCGCTGCACTCGGGGCAAAACTTGCATCTCCGGATTCTGATGTTATAGTCCTTCTCGGGGATGGCTCCTATATGTACAATGAGCCCATAGCAAGCCACTTTGTATCCAGGGCAAGCAAGTTACCAATCATGACTGTGATTTACAACAATCATGCGTGGATGGCTTCAAGAGGGCCCGTAGCTAAAATGTACCCAGAAGGCAAGGCAGTGAAAACCCACAATTTCCCGGGCACAGTTCTAAGCCCTTCACCGGAGTTTGAGCATGTTGCACAGTCCTGCGGGGCATACACAATGCGAGTGGAAAAATCTGATGACGTTATGCCTGCACTTGAGGATTCACTTGATCACATGCATGAAAAGGAAAACCAGGTCCTTCTCAATGTCATACTGAAGCACCCATGATTTCTATATCGGGCCATTTATGGGCCCTAACTTTCAACATCCTGTTTTGAAACACGCATTGGAAGTTGAATAAGCCATTGAATTGGGACAAAAACCTATGGGAAAAAATTCTATGTTTATAAATTATAAATAAAAAAAGGGAAAAAATGGGTTTAGTTTGCAGTTTCCTTGGACAGGGTTATTTCTTCTCTGGAAATATTTCCAATGGGCTCCTTTGATAAGACAAATGCTGCAAGTGCAACAATGGACAGAAGCACAAGGAAAATGGTCTGGCCTACCGCGTAGAAAGATAACCCGTATATCTTGAACCCGTAAGTGATAAACAGGGGCCATATCGCTGCTACTCCGTATCCAAGATTCCAGTTAACGCCGACTCCCGTTGACCTCAATCCTGTCGGGAATGTTTCATTGAGGAACAGTGTAAGGTTGACCTTTGTCAGTGCCGGAACGAAATAGAACGGCAGGATTGTCAGGAGTATCATGTAGTACTCAGTGCCCTTCAGGCCACCAAGGTACAGGAACAGGAGACTCAGCGGGATCATTACGATCAGGCCAATAATTCCAAAGGGTTTTCTTCCCATTCTCTGTGAAACCAGTCCACCCACTATTGACCCTGCAAATGCTCCCAGTGCACCAATGAGCACCAGTGTTGCAATGTCCGGGTGGGAAACATGGTTAACTAATCCCAGGAAAGTGGGAAACTGGTTCTCAGTCAGGTTATCATATCCAAGGATACCGATGGATGCAGCGAGGGTGACAAGGAAGGTCTTCCTCATCTGGCCCTTTGCAAACATTGCCCTGTATACATGGTCTGTCGTTTTCCTCTTGGCTTTTGTCCTGACGAAGATATCCGATTCCTTCACGAAATAGAGGAATGGAAGGACAAAGAAGAACGGTATCAGCACCACTATGAAGTAATATCTCCAGCCCACTGTATCATAGGCAGCACCCACGAAGACTAAGCTTATCACGATAAGCCAGGCTGCTCCAAGGAAGTGTGCCCAGTTTGCGCCGGACTCTGCAAAGCCAGTGAAAATTCCTCTCAGCCTTTCAGGAAGGTTCTCAGTTGTAAAGACAAGCCCACCTGCAATCAATGCTCCAATGAATAAACCGGCAATCAGTCTCAATATGATATAAAGAGTCGGTGACCACAGGCCAGCCTGTGCATACGTGGGCAGAAGCCCAAGCACTGCTGTGAAAACCGTGGATCCTACAAGTCCCACAGTTATACCCAGTTTCCTGCCTATTCTATCATACATCGGTCCGACAATTGCTGCGCCTAACGGCCTCAGTACTGCGCCCGCTGCAAATCCACCCCATACCACCAGCAGGGAGTTGGCAACACTCCCCGGGTAGATTGCCTTCCCGAATGGAAGGGCAATAAATGAGATAATGATAAAACTCAATATATCAAGCAAATATGTTACAAAGGAAACGCTCAGTTGCAACCCGTTTGTGGCTGTAAATTTAGTCGGGGCGCCAGTTCCTTCGGTTGTTGGTATGTCAGAAGCTGTCATTCTCACAAGCTAATGTGACATGTTGCTTATATTATTTACTCTACTTTGCAATATTTTTTGAAATAATTTTCATTGTTTTTTCAAAAAAACCATTAAATATAATTTGAAAATAGGCAAAAGTGAAGAGTAATGTCAAAGGCCATGACGCAAAAGGAAAAGAAGTCTATGGTTCAGATTTATTCGTCGAACTGCTCAAAACGTATGGAATTGAGTATGTTCCTGCCAATATAGGAGCAACCTTCCGGGGTATCTGGGAATCCCTCGTAAATATGAGGGAAAATGCCCTGAAGGCAGGAGATAGCGGTTACCCTGAAGCGATTTCCGTCTGCCATGAAGAGATTGCTGTTGCAATGGCGCATGGTTATGCAAAGGCTACAGGCAAGCCTTTGGCGGTTATCCTCCACGACCTTGTGGGGCTGCAGCACGCCACAATGGCAATATACAACGCATGGGTCGATCGTGTTCCAATAATCCTCGTAGGAGCTGAGGGCCCGATGGATATGAACAACCGCAGGCCCTGGATTGACTGGATACACACAGCCAACTTCCCAAACCAGCTTATCAGGGATTACGTGAAATGGGATGATTTCCCTTGGACCATGGAAAGCGTCCCTGAATCATTTGCAAGGGCATACAACACTGCAATGTCAAAACCACACGGCCCTGTATACATCTGCCTTGATGGGGGATACCTGGAGAAGAAGACAAGTTCCATGGACCTGGGGAAATACCGTGAGGAACACCCTGCTCCATTGAAGATTGAAGCTGGAACGGGAACGCTGCAGAAACTTGCAAAGGAGATGCTTGATGCACAATATCCCGTCATACTGGCTGGTTCTGTGGGTAAGCTGCAACCAGATTCTGTTCAGGCACTAGTTCTGCTGGCAGAAACCACAGGTGCTGCTGTCATTGATCAGGGAGATGGATTCAGCTTCCCTAACAGCCATTCTCAGGACCTAACCCAGGGGAAAACAGATGTTATGAGAACGGCGGATTTTGTCCTTGCCCTGGATGTAAACAATCTTGAACAGGCACTTTCAGGGACCAATAAGGAAACAAGGGAAATCCATAGTCTCCTGGGCAGGGATGCTAAACTTGTGAGCATTGGCCTGAATGATCTGGTCCAGAGAAGCTGGGCTGCGGACTACCAGAGGCTATATCCAGTATCATATTCCATACAGGCTGACACATCAGCAGCCATTCCTTCGCTCACGAAAATCTGCGTGGACATGATCGGTGAATCGGGCAGCAAATATTATTCTACCATCCAGGAAAGGAAGGCAAAGCTTTCAAAACAGCATGACAGCTTGGTGAAAAAGATCCTTGAAGATTCAAGGCGAGGCTGGGATGACATTCCAATATCACTGCCCCGGCTGGCAAGCGAGATATGGGAATCCATAAAGGGCCACGACTGGGTCCTTGCCGGCGGATCCCTGCATGCCGGGCCACTAGATGGATGGTGCAGGCGGCTCTGGGCATTTGAAAAACCGGGTTGTTACTACGGTACCAGCGGGGCAGGAGGCCTTGGATACGGCCTGCCCTCTTCCATAGGCGTTGCACTTGCCTACAGGAACGATCCTAAGAAACTTGTAATCAATATCCAGTCAGACGGCGACATGCTCTTCACTCCCAGTGCCCTGTGGACTGCTGCACATTACAAACTGCCACTCCTGGTGGTGATGTTCAACAACAGGTCATATTACAATGATGCTGAACATAACAGGCTTGTAGCTGCGGCAAGGGGAAGGGACCCTGATACGGCTTTCCGAATAGGAGGGGATATCACTGACCCTGCAGTGGATTTTGGAAAAATGGCACAGTCTTATGGCCTGTATGGTGCGGGACCTGTTACCTCACCCGGAGAAATTAGGAATGCAGTGGAAGAAGCACTGAAAGTGGTCATGAAGGATCGAAAGCCAGCTCTTGTGGACATAATAACCAAGCACAGATGACGATCCAGGCCATACCATTTACAATTTTTACAATAATAAAAAGTTGGCCAAATTCTCACAAATGAAGCATTCCCCGGATGAAGGATAAATCTTCACTGCCTGAAGCCTGCGAAACCTTTTACTATTTTCTCATTATCGCAAGAATTAGGTGACATATGTCTGAAATTATTAAGGAAAAACTGACCTCCAAAGGCATTAATGTCCTTTTTTCCAGAGAAAAAGAGGCTGAGTCCCTGAGTCTGGACTACAAGTCAGAGGTCATTAAATTTGGCAAATTGAGCCCCCCTAACCAGGAAAAGCCAGACGGTCCGCCAATGAAGATGCTCACAGGAGACGGGATCAGCATTGAACTGTCAAAGAGAAGAACTGTTATGCCTTTCTGGCACAGAAATATGGATTTTGATGAAGTGATTATCTGCGTCAAGGGAAAAGCAACCTGGAAAACTGAACACGGGACGTATGAGCTAAACGAGGGAGAGTTGTTGCTCATTCCAAGGGGTGTTTCACACACTGCAGCTGCCACAGCTGATTCAGAGTACATGGCAATTGAAATCAAGTCAAAATCCCAGCTGACAAACGTGGCAGAAAAGAAGTAACTTGAAGAAGGTGACTTATGAAAAGTGAAGAGATTCTGAAACTTCTTGGCTCAGGAGCCAAGGTGTATGATCTTGAGCATGTCAGGTATCCGGGCATGCCAGCATTCGATCCTGTACAGCCAGGCCTGAACTATTTCCTGTACAGGCATCACGAGAACTACTACCTTCCGGAAAAGAACGGCCCGAGAACAAGCTCATCCGGGCTCATCGTTATGACAGACCAGTCAGGGACCCACATGGATGCTCTCTGCCACCAGGCTGCTGATCTAGTCCTTGCTGACGGAACCAAGGTAAACCCGTCAGTGGAAACTCCGTGGGGTTTCTCCAAGCTTGATGCTTCTGAACTCCCCATAATGCTCAGGAAAGGAGTGCTTGTGGATGTTGCAGCATACGTGAAGGATCCGCTGCCAGAAGAGCACGAGATAACACTTGAGGAATTCAAGAAGGCTGTGGAGAAAGAAGGCATAACTTTCGGCAAGAATGACGTTGTTCTGGTAAGAACCGGATACGGCAAATACTGGAAGGAGGAGGAGAAATACAAGAAGGCAGCCGGTGTCTCAAAAGAAGTGAGCCGATACCTTGAGGACAAGTGCTTTGCAGTGGGGGCAGACAACCTTGCATGGGACGTTCCTGAAAGGAGGGATCCCGAGACAAACTCCCTGTTGCCAGGGCATCTGTATCTGATTGCAAAGAAAGGAATCTACATCATTGAGAACATATTCCTTGAGGAACTTTCAAGAGACAAGGTGTATGAGTTCCTTTTCGTTGGCCTTCCCCTTAAATTCAAGGGAGCAACGGGCTCGCCGTTCAGGCCAGTGGCAATCTCCTGATTGCCAATATCCCTTTTTCCAAATTGACAAATACCTAAAAATAGACCCACGGAATGCAATTAAACCAGCATGGTGTGAATAATATGGCAAAGAGAATAGTTGTTGCAGTAACAGGTTCAACTGGAGCAGTGTACGGGTACAGGCTGCTTCTAGCTGCAAGCAGGATAAAGGGACTTGAGACCCATGCGGTAATCTCCAACGGGGCAATAAAGACCCTGAAACTTGAAACCGGGCTGGATGCAAGTGACATGGAGAAACTTGCCACACACGTTTATGGAGAATATGATTTCACTTCAAAGATAGCAAGCGGTTCCTTCATCACATCCGGAATGGTTGTGGCCCCATGTTCCATGAAGACTCTCTCCGCCATTGCCATTGGATTCGAGCAGAACCTTGTTTCAAGGGCTGCCATGGTATCATTGAAGGAAAGGCGCCCGCTCATACTCCTTGCAAGAGAAACTCCCCTGAATCTGATTCATCTTAGGAACATGGTTCAGGTTACTGAGGCCGGAGGCACAATTATGCCCCCACTGCCGCCGCTTTACTTCGGCGAGAATGATATAACAAAGCTTGTTGACCTCACCGTGGGGAGGGTCCTTACCATGCTTGGGGTAGAGAACAATCTCATGAGGGAATGGGGCACAGAAGGCAAGGAACCTTACGAAGACTGATGGCTTATGATGTATGCAGCCGTCTCTTCAAAACCCGCCCTATAGCGCTCGTATATATTTTTCTGGTCAAACAGGAGTTCAGAAATGAATGGCGCTTTGTCAGAGTAGTCCTCCAGGACTTCCGTTGGAACCGCCCTGTATAGGATCTCATCATTTCTGCTGTCCCAGCCACTTGCCTCATGGACTGATATTTTAAGGTATTCCACAGCGGGCTGTAACTGAAGAATGAGTGTCCCTTTCATATGCATATGGAGAAATTGCTGGCTTCTGGTGCCCTTGTGCACAGCAAGGTAAAGCTCATGATCACTTCCTGTGACCACCTGGTATGGTGACAGCAGAGCAACATGCGGAAAACCATCCGGATCTGCAGTAACCAGAAATATGGCGGAGTTCTTGCGGTTCCTGTTGTTGAAATGAAGAAAATCAACGGCTTTTTGGGGCAGCCTGTCTCCATAGGAGGTTGACATGCCCGAAAAGCCCTACTTTAATTAAAAAAATTTGGGTAGGCCTGAAAAATCAGACTTTCTCCCTCAGCTTTGAGAGCCTTTCCCCTATCTCATAGTGGTTCCCCTTAAGGATATCCTCAGCATCCTGCCTGAATTCATCAGGCCAGTATCCTAATTCATATCCGTACCATGGCTCAACGAGGTTAAGCTCTGGAAGGCCTAGTTCCTTCCAGGTGTCCCTGGCCTTTTCCATGAAGTCCTTTCTTGGAAGGGATGTGGGAGGATAGGGGTATTTTATGGTGGCATCTATGAGGACGCCAGAGCTTCCAACTCCGCCTGGGAACTCTTTTTCCTCGTGTGATGCACCAGGGCTGTAAGCCGATGGATCAAGCCCCGGCATCTTGCCTGTTATTATCCTCATGTCCCTGGCAGGCTGGACTCTCCAGCTCATTGCCCAGATGACTGAGTCAATGTTCCTTATGTCAATGTCCTCATCCACGACAATGAAGAATTTCCCCCATCTTGAGTCATAACCTGCTGCAAGGTTAAGGACCTGCCATGGATGGGCCTTGTTAACTTTCTTTATCTTTATTACACACCACTGGGCCTGACTCATTTCATGCCATGCAACATCTATGATTCCGGGCACCTTGGCATCGAACTTCAGGAACTTGTAGTATACATTTTCCGATGAAATCTGCCTTACCTTGCTGCTCTCGCTGGGCGGGAACTGGCTCATGATGTGGACAAACGTAGCATTCTTCCTCATGGTTACAGCGGTGACATCAAATACTGGCCTGAGCCACACATCGGTTGCCATGTAGCCGGTATATTCGCCGAAGGCATTTCCGGGTTCCATGTACTCAGTGGAGATATATCCCTCAATCACAATGTCAGCATCTGCAGGCACCTCAATGTCAACAGTCTTTCCCCTTACGGTTTTGACCGGCTCGCCTGAGAAACCACCGGCCACTGTCAGTTCGTCGACCCCGTAGGGGATCTTCGCAGAAGCAGTGTAGAAATATGACGGCACCCCGCCAACAACCACTGCAGCTGGCATCGGCTTGCCAAGGTCTTTCCACTCCCTCCAGTGGATAATCCCCTGGTTTCCCCGGTTTATTTCCCATAAGAGCTTTCTCTTTCCAAAGACATGGGCAGAGTAGTTTCCCATGTTCTGAATTCCAGTCTTGGGGGATTTCGTGATGACCTGGGTTGAAGTCCTGATTTGCCCGCTGAAGCCAGGGAGTTCAACCGGCACAGGAAGTGCCTCAAGGCCGTTTCCATCAACATCAAGCTTGTTTCCCTCTATGACAATATCCTGGACAGGTCCCTTGTCAATATGCTCGGTGGGAACTGGATGAATCAGGGCATTCTCCCACTTCTTCTGAATTGCTTCCTTGGTTGGGGCCTCGCTCTTGAGGCCAAGCGCATATATTTCCATGGAAGAAGCATAAATGCCTGTGGCTACCTTTATATTATATTTCCTGCCTTTCGCATCTGTAACATTCTCGAACAGGAAACCCCTTCTTTCTTTCTCAGGAAGCCCACGGTACTGTAGCCTGGCTAGCGGCGTTATTTCGGACTCCTTTGAAACCTTCTTGTTGACCCTGAAGAGTTTCCCTGCTTTTTCAAGCGCAGATAGATAGTCATTCAGGTCCTTGTAATATTCCCCCATATTTCGGGGACATTAAATTCATATAAAGTTCTTTTTAGGACTGTTAATCCAATTTTTTCCTTTTTCAACTAAAATTTTGACACCATTCACGTAATAATTTTACAAAATGTCGATATTGTAGCGATTATCTTCGCAACGTATTTAACAATTGCCGAATATGCCGGAAAAAAGGGGCTCGGCAGTTTGGGAAACTGTTTTAATAACACTAAGTATCCAATGTCAGGTTCGTGATTATGGTGGAAGTAACGAAGGACCTCAGGTCGTTCATTGAAGGCATAGAGAAAATTGGGCTTTTAAAAACAGTGAAAGGTGCAGATTGGGACCTTGAAATAGGTGCGATTACAGATACAAACTCAAAGAGCAACAAGTACACCCTGCTATTTGATGATGTAAAGGGTTATCCAAAAGGCTTCAGGGTTCTCACAGGTGCATTGCTGGATTCAAGGAGGGTTTCAACTGCACTTGGTCTTGACAACGCAATGAACAACATGCAGCTCACCACCGCCATCAGGGACAGGCTGAGGAATGCAGCCAGCGACCACGAAAAGTACAAGCCGAAGGTGGTAGGATCTGCTCCTGTTCTTGAAAATACTGACAGGGGAGACAAGATTGACTTTTTCAAATTCCCGATACCTAAATGGTTCAAGCATGACGGCGGAAGGTACATAGGAACCGCAGATGCTGTTATAACTAGGGACCCAGATATTGGATGGGTAAATGTTGGCACATACAGGGTCATGGTTAAAAGCAAGAACAGCCTGGTAATGCTCATGGAAGCCTCCAGGCATGGGAGAACTCACTACCAGAAATACCTGGAGGCAGGCAAGCCATGCCCCGTTGCCATTTCGTTCGGGCATAATCCCGGCCTTAACCTGTTCTCAGCCAATGAAGTTCCTGAGGGGGTATCGGAATACAACTTCCTGGGAGCAGTGAGGCAGAAACCGGTGGAAGTGTTCAACGGGCCGGTCACCGGACTTCCAATTCCAGCGGACAGTGAAATCGCCATTGAAGGTTATATTACGGAAGAAAAGGCGGATGAAGGGCCCCTTGGGGAATTCATGGGATACTACGCAGGAGGCAAGATGCTCAACCCTGTCATCAAGATTGAAGCGGTGTATTACAGGAATGAGCCAATACTGCTTGGTACATGTGCAGGAAAACCCCCATATGATTATTCCTATTTCAGGTGCCCCATAAGGGCAGCACTCATATGGAACGCTTTGGATTCTTCAGGAATCTCCGGTGTCAAGGGAGTATGGTGCCATGAGGAAGGATATTCAAGGGCCTTCACCACAGTATCCATAAAGCAGTCCTTTGGAGGCCAGGCCGTAATGGCCGGGCACATTGCATCACAGAGCAGGCCTGGTGCGGTCGCAGGCAGGTACACTGTAGTGGTGGATGATGACATAGACCCGTCTAACCTCAATGATGTGGTATGGGCAATGTGCAGCAGGAACGATCCGGCCACAGGCATCGATATAATAAACAACACCATGGGCACTCCACTCGATCCAATATCCAAGCATGTGGAGGGGAAGGATCTGCTTGAATATACAAGCTCAAGGGCCGTTATTTATGCTGTAAAGCCTTTTGAAAAGATAATAAAGAAGACATTCCCGGACGTGGTAAGGCCTGATGAAGAAACTGACAAGAAGGTCAGGGAGAAATTTGCTGACCTCTTTACCGCCAAGAAATAGGCTTACTCCAACATTCTACATTTTTGTACATATTTCTAATTTATAATGTTTTTTTCCTGTTAATGTTACAGGGCCACAATGGGAGTATGAAAATCCAATCACAAATAAAAAAAATTTATGGAAATTAGATGTTTAAAAATTACAGGGAAGTTATCTCAGTTCCCTTTGTCTCCTTGAGCCCGAAGTACCCTGCCAGCTGGACTACTGCACCAACAAGCATTGCAATGGCCATGGCCATTCCAAGATGTGCAATTCCGCCAAGTGCCCCGTAAAGGAAAGGAATTACCAGTGGGGCAGATCCTCCTGCGACTCCCCTTCCCACCATGTAACCGAAGTTTGTTGCGGTGGAACGCATCTTTGTGGGGAAATGCTCACTGTACCATACACCGTATTCTGCTGACACGCCCTGTCCTATTGACACGAATGTATATGCATAAAACAGCGGGAACATTATGAGCCCGGCGTATGATATGTGTGCAATCACAGTGTACATGAACGCTATGACGGAAACAAGGTAGAATGCACCAAAGACTATGGCGGTGGATTTCCTTCCAAACTTGTCAGCAGCCCATCCGTTGAGCACATAGAAAGGAACTGCAATGGCCTGTCCCAGGACAAGTATGAGTGTGAACTGATTTATCAGATATCCAATGGACTGCGTAAGGCCATAGCCCACCACGAGAAGTGTAGGCATGAAGCTGGCATATGAGAAGTATATGAACAGGTTGGCGCCTCCAATGAGAAGTGCAAACCAGGCGTACCTTCTGTAATCCTTGTTCAGCAGCACCTGAATAATCGGAGACCTGACATCATAATCCTTTGGCAGTTCTCCAGCTTTCCTCTTCCTGTTGTATTCAAGCCACTGCTTGGACTCAGGAAGCACGAACTTGACAACCGGCACTCCAACTAAGCCGATCACTCCGGCCACGACAAATGAATATCTCCATGACAGCGGGTTACCGAATCCCAGTGCGGTTATAGCAATTCCGGCTGTGAGTGCACCAACGATGGAGCCGATGATGAAAACGCTCTGAAGTAGCCCTCCGCCGGTTGCTCTCGTCTTGGAGCTCCAGACCTCAGATATCTGGGCAAATCCAATGCCCCACTCTCCACCTATGCCAAGTCCCTCAATTGCCCTCAGGGTGTATAATTGCCAGAGTTGGGTTACGCCTGCAGTTGCAAGAGTGGTGACCCCGAAAATCCCAATGGAGAGCATAAGCCCAACCTTTCTTCCATACCTGTCTGCTACCCAGCCAAACAACAGTCCTCCAAAAGCCGAGAACACAAGGCTGATAGTGAGAGCTACCGTAATAGGTGCCAAATCATGGGAGTTGCCTGTGAAGTATAGCGCCAGTGGCGAAAACAGGTAACTGATGAGCACCAGGTCGAATCCGTCGGCAAAGTGACCAAATAGTACACTTCCCAATGAACCGTATCTCTCATTTTTTGTGTAAGTTATATTATCCGTCATAAATTCTAAACGTATGAACATACATGTATAAAAATCATATCATCACGTAATTTTGAGATATTTGTCGGCAAATGTGTTATGTTCCGGAAATACTTACAAGCGCATTGAGGGAAATAGAGTTACTATGAGGTAATCTGAATTTTAGATTGTGCAGGTACAAGGAATGAACAAAAGGTTATGGGAACCAAATTACTTATAACCAATAATCATCGGAAAAACATGCCAACAGGCAACTATGTAAGCATTGACAACAGGGACCTGTATTACGAAACCTCAGGCACCGGATTTCCAGTGGTATTTCTTCATACAGCAGGTACAGACGGAAGGGTATGGAAGCACTTCGTGGAGAAGCTTCCCAGTGCCATACGGGCAATTGTGCCGGATCTGCCTGGGCACGGAAAATCATGGCCATGGGCAAACTGGAGGAAGTCGAGGGTCGACGTGGCTTTCTATGCGGACTCAATGGTCAAGCTCATCGAAGCCCTAAAGCTTGAAAAAGTTGCCATAGTTGGCTGCTCCATCGGGGCCGATATTTCCCTGATGCTTGCCAGATTGCTGGAAAAGAAGGTAGTTTTAAGCATAGCCATGGAAGGGGCAGCCAGGACCCATACTTTCCAGGAAGAGGTAATAATGAAGACTGAGCCAGGAAATGTTGAGAGGGCGTTCGATTTCTGCGGCAGGAAGGCGAAGAAGGAACACATCGAGGAGCTTATCTGGGTCAGGAGTTCCAACAATAGGGACATCTATGTTACAGATCTGCTGGCCTGGAACAATTTTGACTACTCAAAGGAACTTCAGAATACTGGAACAAAGGTTATTCTCATGAGGGGAGAGGATGATCCCGTGGTCACGGAAAGCATGCTAGAAGATACTGTGAAAATAATGCGAAACAGCACAAAACAGACTCTTGAGGGGCTGGGGCATTACCCCATGCTTGAGGATCCCGAACACCTGGCAAATATACTTGTACCGTTGCTTTCCCAGTACACTAAGTAAAATTCATCCGGTTAAAATTCACGGCATTTTTCCTGAATGGCTAACTACTGTCGGAAAAATGCGAAAATTTATAACAAATTGCTCATGGAATATCCCATATGGACAAGAAAGAAGGTATAAAACAGAAACTTGCCACTGCCAACAGGATCCTCGTGAACGAGAACCTGACTGAGCTGGGCAGGGGGCATGTATGCTACAAACTGGAGGAGGATCGCATAATGATACCTGGCCATCTTCACGATTTCCAGAGATCCATTGCTGACATTACGGCATCAGATATGGTTGTCATAGATTATGAAGGGAATGTTGTGGAAGGGCCATATCCTGAATCAATGCATGAATTCTGGTTCTATATTGAGGCGTTCAAGATGCGCAGCGAGTTGAAAGCAGCACTTCACACACATGCCTTTTACGCAAACCTTCTTGCAATGTCCGGGCAGACACTGAAGTTTTCCTCAAGGGATACCTTTCCCTTTGTGGATGGCGTTCCAGTATTCGACGGCCTCCCACTGTTCGTAAACACACAGGAAATGGGTCATAAGATGGCACAAAAGCTTGGGAAAAGCAGGGCAATCATCCACAGGGGCCATGGTGCCTTTGTGGTTGGGGAGAGCATAGAGGAAGCTGTTATAACTGCTGCAGCACTTGAAAGGGCAGCAAAGAAACAGGTAATGGCCTCATCCCTGGGTTCTTTACTGGAGTACAGCAGGGATGACATAATCAGGACAAACACTGAAGAAATCAGAATGGAAGTGATTGACATTGACTGGGGATACTTTGTAACTAGGCTCGAAAAAAGAGGAGTTCAAATCTGAACCGCCATAGTTCAGGGGAAAAATGCCTCACAAGGTATACATATTTTTTAGATATATTTAAAAATGCAATTTATTTAGGCACTCATTAGAATCGATTAGGTGTATCTTAACAAGAAACTGTCATTTCAAATACCCCATGAAATTAGGTCCCTGCTCGTTAACTATTAAAACATGATTGTTTATCCTGTGTTAATGAAGCTCAAGGTCAAAGGAATGGAAAAGAAAGTAGATTTCAACCCAAGTGTTCTCATAATAGCTGGATTTACAGGGAAAGATCGTGCTTCAGCAGAGGCCCATCTGAAGGAACTTGCTGAAATGGGCATACCTATTCCAGAGGAAATTCCTTCCTTTTATCCCATTGAAAAGACTCTAGTCACGCAAGGTGATTCCATAATGGTCACATCATCAGAAAGCTCTGGAGAGGCCGAGCCTGTTCTAATCACCACAGGGGGAACACAGTATATAGCGGTCGGAAGTGACCATACCGCAAGAGACCTTGAGAAAATAAGCATTGCAGAAAGCAAAGGAGCATGCAGCAAACCACTTTCCGCCGATGCCTTTGAAGTGGATTTCGTCAGGAAGAACTGGAATACCATGTCCCTGAGGTGCTACGTTGAAAGGAATGGAAAGATGGAGCTGTATCAGGATGGTCCAGTATCGGGGCTCACCCACATTGAGGAACTGGAGAAAAAACTTAAAAAAAGCAATCCTGAAATCGACATGTCAGAATCGGTAATGTTTCTGGGGACTGTCCCCCTGCTTACGGGTAATTTCGTTTACGGCAGTAGGTACAGGGTTGAACTCATAGAGACCGTGAGCGGCCAGAAGATATCACATGAATACGGAGTCAGCATCAGGAAAGGAGAGAACTGAAGAATGAGGCTAGGAAAGGAATATAAGGCATCTCTAGGGGATGCGAGAAGAGTGTATCTGGACGGGAAATTGGTTGAGGATGTCAGGGAGCATCCTGCTTTCAAAGGCATAATCGGTTCAATATCACGGATGTACGATTACTCAGGTGATCCGAAGAATGGAATGCAGTATGATACTCCATGGGGAGGAAAGGGCAACAAAGTTTTCATGATCCCCAAGAACAGGGAACAATTGAAGGAAAGGCACGCTGCAA
>JAKAUW010000076.1 GCA_021817455.1 Thermoplasmata archaeon
AATTGGATATTTGGGGAGTTTGGACTCAATAGGGCCCAGGCTTGTCCTCTGCAGCACAATCTGGCTTGTGGGAAATTACTGGAAAAGGTTGGCTTTTTTTAAAAGAAGGGCCCCTTATGGAGAGAGTGTATTTTCAAGGTAGGTTCCAAGATCAATATTACTACGGGTTGTCAAAAAGCGGGTGGGACAGAAAAGAGGCCCGCTGATTGTTTCAGTAGTGCAATGTGAAATTAAACTGCACATACTCACCAAAAGAGTTTGGATTGGGGCCTGGCGGATACACCGGGGGATTATAAGTCAACCCAATATAATAAGATGCAGCTGGGCCATTGTAAAGTGGGAATGGACCAGTTTCGGTATTATTATACAACCTTATTCCTGGGGAACTTGTGGTTTGCCAACTGTGGTTCATGTATACCGACACATACTTTGTATAATTGTCATAATAAATTGTGCTTCCCATCTTGGCCCACTGCACAATAGTAGCGGTGATATTTCCTGTTATATTTCCTACATTCAGGAGTTCCAGAATATTCCAATAATCCGTTCTGGTAGTCACATTGAAGTTAACATGCACTCTAAGAACGCCAGTTAAGGTGTTATTATACATGCTGTAGTTCCACGCGAAAGTGCTTCCTTGGGGTGGGGTGAAGTTTTCGGGGGGAATCACGATAATCGGCGGGCCCGTTACCGTCTGAGTTATTTTGATAAGACCCTGGGCAGAGATGTCACCAGTGGATTGCGGAGCCACGATAATTATTGAAATCAGGAACGAAACCGAGATTACCATTATAGACTTCATCAAGGGATTGACTTTTTGGCCCATATTACTCTCCATCCAAGCTCAACGCGTTGCCTCTTCCTATCTTTAGGTAAATATGACCTGCGGGCTAATATAAATCAGTGAATAAGTTCTCTATAGAATTTCTTGCTCCGTAAAATGGCAGGTATCAGGCCTTGTAAAAAAAGGGAAAATAAATAATTTATAAAAATTTAGCTTGCAGTGTAAGTTCCAGTCAGGAATAATTCCCCAAGTGTTGATGCACCATCGTATGGTGGTGTGAAGAACCCGATGTAGATGATTGTTGAACCATCAACAGGAGTCGTGAATGACTGGGGTCCGGATAACGGGAATGCTGTTACAGCTGGGTTTGTTATCACAGGAACTGCTCCGGGAAGGCCGCTATAGCTGAAGTCACTAAAGCTCATTGGAGACAGGGATAGATACATTGTTGATCCAGGGACGAAGGCAGAGGATACTGTGGAGTTCAGATAGAAATTTCCCGTTGGTAAAGAGGAAACAAAGTGGATTTCCATCACGTTTATGATGAAAGTTGTCTGGTTAGTTACCTCTCCAAATCTCAAGTCCCCCATGTAATTTCCGCTGGAGTACGCGTTCCATGCCACCGATCCATCTGCAGCCTGGAAGTTTGATCCCTTTTCGAGCCAGAATGTATTGCTGTTATTTGTTCCATGTATAGCCACATTGCCTGTTATCATAACATCTGCTATTGCAACAGCTGGCATGATCGTGGCAATAAGACCAACTACAAGGAATGTTAATTTTCGATTCATTTTTTTCACTCCTTTTACCTCAAGACAAAGCCACGAACTGGCCAGTCAGTATTGCACCACTACCTGCATACAGTCCAGGTGAAAGCAGGAAGCTTATGTATATAGTCTGCGCAGGTGCGAAGCCTGTTATGAGCAGGTGTGGGTTCTGCGAAAGATCAACAGCAACCACTGTGGAGAGAGATGCTGCGTTCACTGCAATCGATGGGTCGCCAGATGTGTACGATGTTACCGAGGTGGACTGAAGTGTGCTGAAGGTGATCTGCGATGTGGAGAGCACCATTATGGTTCCACTGGGGAAATCAGATGATGACACATTGAGATAGAGCCCCGAGAATGCAGCAGGAGCTGCTGGATTGCTTATCGACATGTTCAGGTCGAGTACGTTGATCATCTCTGTCTGCACATAGTAGCTTCCTTCCAGATCCACGGTTCCCATTGTTGCATCATTGGACGGTGTCCACCCTAATGAATTGGTGGAGTTGGCTGCATAGTAGTTAGGACCTGGTTGGAAATAGAAAGCGGTGTGATGATGGTAACTTTCTAGTGATAGTTGCCCAGTCACCATAACATCAGCCACGGCTACCGCTGGAAGTATTGCCGTAACAGCAGCTATCATGAGCAAGGCGATTTTCTTATTCATCCATTCACCTCATGATGCAAAGAACGTTCCTGTTATAGTGCCACTAGACCCTGCATATGATAAGCTTGCTGGCAGGTAGAAACTGATGTAGTATGTTGTTGTTCCACCCTGGAATGGCCCTGTGTATGTGAAAGTAGCACTGTTGATTGACTGGCCACCTACTTGGGACATTACATCATTGACCGTCGTTTGTGTTGATGTAATCCAGACCAGTGCACCTGCAGGGAAATCTCCTGTGAAGTTTACATAGAGTGTTCCAGTAACTCCAGCGTTAATTGTCACATTGAGATCCAGGACATTTGCAAGGGCGGTTGTCTGATTTGCTATACCTTCCAGATCGAATGTTGCCATGGGTGCGACTGAGCCTTCAGTCTGTGAGACTCCGGCATTTGGGTTCCACGCTATTGCTCCTATTGCGAATGCTGACGGATAGTTCGGTCCGGGCTGGATGACAAAAACCGGCGCGTTCTGAGTTCCGTTCACTAAAACATTACCTGTGATCATCACATCTGCAACAGCAACAGCTGGAAGTATTGCCGTAACAGCTGCAATGAGCAGCAGGGTTACTCTTCGATTCATTTTATTCCTCCTTTTAAGTATGGGGTTTGCCCACAGAAACAAGCCATAGAAATTATATTAGGAAGCAAGAAAGAAAATTACCTACAAATCATACATTAGGGAAAGGCCTATTTTCAACGTTTTTCCAAAAAGGGAGCCCTAACCATTGGAAAAATGAAGAATTTCTTCAGGTAAGCTTAAATGTCTAAACCAGCAGTGAGTGAAACAGATTTACAAAAAGAATTGCTGATGTAAAGACATAAGTGGATAAAGTCCCTGCAATGGATAGTTTTTCTATTTTCCCTGAAGGAAGGGCAAAGAAGCCATATGACAGGAACAGGATCGAAGTGATGATAGCATAGATGATTATTCCCCGTGCAAATAGGTTGAAACTTGAAATCCACTGCATGGAAGGCATATAGAATAGAAGAAAAGTGCCAACAGCTATCATCAGGAGTGTCATAATCATTCTTGGTTTTGTCTTAGACACCCTCATGATAACAGTGGACAGAAAAGAGACTGCAAAGAGGAGGCCAAGAGTAGAGTAAACCAAAAACTGCCAGTCTATAGAAAATGACGGAAAAAGCCTCGTTATGCTGGATGAAGGCAGAAGCAGTAATGACAGGAGAATCCAGATGTTTACAGCTAACATAGTAAGCTGAACATTCTTGGCTGTGCTGTAAAAAAACCCCATGCCATTCAATGTCATTTCAGAGGAACTGTACAGTTCTCCTCCAGCCAACTTTGGATTTTCTTTGGCCACAGCAACAACTGACATTTGATTTCTCTTGATTTTAACATTTCTGATTTCAAAGTAGAAAAGAAGGGACATTACACCGGCAATGAGGAAATCTGGAAATATTGAAAGAAATGCACTCAGATCGAAACCCATGGGTACCAGAAATAGATTTTTGAGCTCGGATATAAAGACATCTAGTCAGGTGAAATTGGAAATTATCTAGTTAAATTTACCTTGATTGGATACTGGAAAAGAGGACAAAGCTCTAACTCTTCCCTACTTTGGCAAGTAGTGCCTGGCCTCTTTTACCAGCTTATCTAAGAGCTGCCTTATGAAATCTCTGGCAATCTCATCCGTCAGCTTCATGTTCTGGTCGAACTTTGTATGTGCAGAGGCAAGGAATACCTCCGGCTTGTAAATCTGCCTCATATCAAGATAACCTAAGACCTGCCTTAAGTGGTACTGGACTCTTGCTCCTCCAAGAATACTTCCTGATGCACTCATTATTGCAACAGGCTTTCCAGGAAATGGATTGTCGCTCGGTGGACGGCTTGCAAAATCAAGTGCGTTCTTCAGAAAGCCTGGAATTGAATAATTATACTCAGGAGTGGATATGAGAACTCCATCTGCCTTCCTTACTGCGTCCTTGAACTTTTTGACAGATTCGGGAAGATGGCTGTCCAGATCCTGGTTGTAAATAGGAATGTCCTTTAAATCGTAAAGAGTGAGCTCTGAACCTTCAGGCATGAGGTCCTTTGCATTCTCAAGCAATGCCCGGTTATAGGATCCATTTCTCAGACTACCGCCAAAACCTAATATTTTGATATTTTCCATTGACGTTGATTTAAACCAGTATGAAAAACTATGCGGATTTCATCGCCTGGAAATACATTTAAACACATATTTCATAATGTGATTGTTTACATTGAATAAGACAGCGATAATTAATCTCAAGCACTATCAGGTCTCCTCTGGAAACCGTTGCGAGAGTTTTCTGAGCAAGTTCATTGGAATGGATACCCCTTCTGATACCAGAATTATTTTCGCGCTAAATCCTATAGATTTAAGGATTGCTAAGGGTTTTCCGGAGCTTAATTTCTATGCGCAGCACATATATCCCGTAGATTTCGGTGCCAGTACAGGACAGTATTCAATCGAATCTCTCATGGACCTGGGCATCGGAGGCTCATTGCTGAACCACTCTGAAATGAGAGTACCGGAGAGCCATATTGCAGATACGCTTGACAAGGCAAAATCCATGGATTTCCCTGTTGTAGTCTGTGCGGATTCTTCCGGCGAGGCAGAAAAATATTCTGCACTTGGACCAGAGTATATTGCCTATGAACCGCCAGAATTGATCGGAGGGAATGTGTCAGTGACCTCAGCCAAGCCTGAAATCATCCAAAGCGTTGTTGAAAGATGCGCAAGAAATTCTGTTCCTGTGCTTGTGGGTGCCGGTGTGAAGAATAACAATGACATGAAGAAGTCTCTGGAACTTGGGGCCAGAGGAGTGTTGGTCGCTTCAGGCATAGTGCTTTCAAATGACCCGTTGGCGTCGTTAACTTCATTAATTGAGATACTATGAAGCGTTGAAGCCATGGCCAAACCAAAAGAGAGTACACTGTTCGAGGAGCCAGAATTTGACGAGAAAGAATTCCTCACCATTGAGAGAGATAGAGGCATTGGCATAATTGTAATATTTATTGTAGGTGCCCTCAGTGGGATACTTGCAGGCTACTTGCAACTACAGGGTTATGCCTACCTGTCTGTGCTACTAATGCTTGCAGTCCTGGTACTTCTTACTAGAATTCTAAAGGCATTGAGAATAAAGGTATCGGCAAGGGCATCGCACAGGATAATCAACTACGGAATGTACATCTTCACGTGGCTCCTTTTCTGGATCATATTGCTTAACCCGCCGGTGAGCGTGGTCTCATCCCCGCAGATCCACACTTTCCAGGTGGATCAGGCTGGAACCTGGAGCAACCTCACTATAACTTCTACAGGGGCATATAACGGCTTGACAGGCTCCAATCAATATAGCATCCACCTAACATACAAGTACAATTTCTCCATACCTTCCAACGGATTCTATTACACTCAAGGCGGCCAGCAGATACAACAGGCATATAGTTTCCAAAACGGATATGTTAACTTCTCGCTGCAGTCTAGCTACGGAGACACTTATAATTTCTATCTTGATTGGAGTTCCCCGGCCGCCAGCAGTCCGCATCCCCTGGAGTTTACCCTTGTGGTGGGTTAGCCATTTTAGTGGAAAATAAATTAATACCCTTGGCATAGGGGTTAGTAAAGCAGGTGTAGTGTAGTCTGGTCTAGCACGAGAGCCTTCCAAGCTTTCAACCCGGGTCCAAATCCCGGCACCTGCATATTTAGATTTTCATAGTAAGCATGGAGCCGGGGGGAACATTGGGAACTTAATCACCAGATTTTTATGGGCTTAACTCCGCTTGATTTCCTTGAAGACAGTTCCCTGAAATGATCTTCAAACTTGTGGTGTACTCTGGCGGGAAGGTCTCCTCTCAGATTGTCCGGTGAATGCGGGTCATTTGATACCTGCCACTTCAAGGCTTCATCTCTTATGCTTGACCTCCAGGATTGTGCCCATCCCAGGAAAAATCTCTGCTCGGATGTGAAACCATCAATTGTTTTCCTCATCTCAGGATGCCTTTTCAAGTGCCTTTCAAGAGCTTCATAGGCTATGCTCACTCCACCGAGGTCTGCAATGTTTTCTCCAAGTGTGAGTTCCCCGTTTACCTTAACCCCAGGAAGTACTTCCTTGGAACCGTAGAGGTCGACTACTTCTTTTGCCCTTGCCAGGAAGGCCTTTTCGTCTTCCTCTGACCACCATTCCCTGAGGTTTCCCTGGAGATCGTACTTTCTCCCCTCGTCATCAAATCCATGAGTTATTTCATGGGCAATGGTCCCGCCAAGGGAACCATAATTGACAGCATCATCCAGGTCAGGATCAAAGAAGGGAGGCTGCAGTATACCCGCAGGGAAGACTATCTCATTCTCTGTGGGAGAAAAGTATGCATTGACTGTTGGAGGAGTCATGTACCACAATTCCCTGTCAACCGGGCTTCCCACCCTGGATATTTCTCTCTGGAATTCGAAGGCGTTGGCCCTCATCACATTTCCAAGGTAGTCATCTTCCCGTAACTCAACAGTTGAATAGTCAATGAACTTGGATGGGAACCCTATTTTAGCCCTGAATTTAGAGAATTTCTCCAGTGCCTTCTTTCTTGTGGAATCAGACATCCAATCCAGTTTTTCCAGTTTCTCTGCAAACACTTCCTTCAGGTCTTCAATCATCACGGCTATCCGCTTCCGTGACTCTTCCCCGAATTCCTGGTCAACATAGAGTTTGCCAAGAGCCTCTCCGATATACATGTCAACTGCAGAGACTGCCTGCTTCCACCTCTTCTCCGGTTTTGGCTGCCCGAAAAGCTTTCTGTAATAAAAGTCAAAATTCTCCATTTCCGCATCACTGTGCAAATAAGATGCTGAGAAATGCAGGATTTTCCACTTCAAATATGTCTTCCAGTCTTCAAGCGGAACATCCTGGAAAAGCTCACCGAGGCCCGTAAAGTATTCTGGTTGGCCTACGATTATGTATTGTGCCTCTGGCAGGGAAATCTGGCTGAAATATGCCCTGAAGTCTAAGTGCGGGGAAATCTCTGAAATCCGGTTGTAATGTACCTTGTTGTAATTCTTCTCTGGATCACGTAAATCCACAGGAGACCTGCTGAATCGTGCCATCTTCTCTTCGATAGCATAGACTGATCCTGAACTGGAATCAGCTTCGGATTCAGGGAAACCGTAAAGCCTGAACATCTTTGACAGATGTTCCCTGTACTGTTTCCTCGCGCTTTCAAATGAATCTTCAAAATAGTAATCCCTGTTGGGAAGGGAAATCCCACCCTGTGAGAGCCTGAAAGCGTAAATATTGCTGTCCTTGTCATCAGGGCTGGATTCAAATGAGAAGAGCAGTGGAATACCCTTTCTGTGAAATTCTGAAGCTATTTTTAAGAGTTCATCCTTCGTACCTATACGTTCAATTTTCTCCATCAGTGGTTCAATAGGCTTGTATTTCAGTCTCTCTATGGTTTCTGTGTCCATGGCTGAAAGATAGAACTTGCCAACCTGTGTTCTAACTGGGTCCCCGGATATATCCGCTAATGCGCATTCTTCTAGGATCTTTCCAAGGATATACCTGTTCCACTCCACCAATTCTACAGAAGATCCCCAAAAGGATTTTTCTGGAGGTATAGGGTGATTCTTGATCCAGATTCCATTTGAATATAGAAAAAAGTCATCGAAAGGGTCCACACCATCATCAATATATTTGGTTGAAAATTTTGGGCATTCTGGTTTCTCGTTGTCGCCAATCCTGTATATCCGCCCTTTGGCTGATTCTGCACTCATCTATGGAATAAGGCATTGCTGTAGAAAAACTTGCTTAATCACGGTCTTAGCTGCAGCATTTGAATTCCAGGTCAATTATAAACCATGGAAAATGCGATTTTAACATTAAGGGAATGATTTTAACCTGACGAACCCTCTCTCATATCATGATCACCGTTGACGGAAACAGCCTTACAGTTGAACAGGTACTTTCTGTAGCAAAGGATTACGAGAAGATAACTGTTTCAGATTCTGCCATGGGACGGATCAAAAAATCACATACATCTTTACTCAAGATTGTTTCCTCTGGAAAGCGTGTCTATGGCGTTACCACAGGTTTTGGCAGCCTCCTGAACGTGGATGTCGACCCAAGCGACATTATCAGGCTACAATCCAACCTTATCAGGAGCCACTCTTCAGGTTATGGCCCGCGATTGGATGAGATACATGTCAGGGCTATGATGCTTGTCAGGTTGAACAGCCTTTGCAAAGGCTTTTCCGGCGTCAGCCCCGGGCTAATACAATTTCTAACTGACATGATCAATAAGCAAATACATCCGGTTGTACCTAGATTCGGCTCAGTGGGTGCCAGTGGGGACCTTGCACCTCTGGCACATATCGCCCTTGCTATGATGGGTGAAGGCACAGTAATCGATGGTGCGGGAGAAATCCCCTCAAAGGAGGCACTTGCCGATGCCGGCATGCGGACATATTCATTTGGGGAAAAAGAAGGGGTGGCATTCATCAACGGAACTTCGACCATTTCTGGGATTTTAGCGGTCGAAACTGCTCTTTCCTATAACGTATTCAGAAGCGCATTGAACTCTGCTTCAATGTCCTTCGAAGCACTGAAAGGCACAGACAAAGCGTTTACAGAGTGGGCGATTGGAACCAGGGGCCACCCTGGCCAGCAAAAAGTTGCTGCTGCAATGAGGACCATTCTGAAAGAAAGCAGGAATGTAAGAATTGCTGGAGAAAACAAGGTGCAGGACCCATACACTCTTAGATGCATTCCACAGGTCTATGGTGCAGTGCTTGACACTCTCGATTATGTGAAAAGCACCATAACTACCGAAATCAATTCAGCCACAGACAACCCTCTTGTAAATGAAGAGGAATATGTATCAGTGGGAAACTTCCATGGAGAGCCCGTAGCATTTGCATGTGATTTTCTTGCCATCGCTCTCACCGATCTGGGAAACATCATAGAGAGAAGACTTGCAAGGATTACAGATGCAAATCTCAGTGGACTGCCGCCTTTCCTCATAGAGAGAAGTGGATTCAACTCTGGTTATATGATCCCGCAGTACACCGCTGCAGCACTCTGCAACCGTAACAAGACATTGTGCACTCCATCCTCCGCTGACACAATTCCTACTTGTGCAAACCAGGAGGATCATGTCAGCATGGGCACAAACTCTGCCCTCAAACTGATAGAGATAGTTGAAAATCTTCAGACAATTGTTTCAATAGAATTTCTGCTTTCTGCGCAGGGTCTTGAATTCATTCAGGAGAAGACCTCTCCGGATGTGGAAAAATTGAAATCAGAAATAAGGAAGAATGTGCCAAAACTTACTGAGGATCGGCCAGCAACTCCAGACATTGATCTGCTTGTTAAGCTCGTAGGAAAGGGAGAGCTGGCCTGGAATGGCAAACTCAATTAATCCCAATCTGTCAACTCTTTTATACCTAGTTCTTTTAAGGTGTCGATGCCAAAGGCAGAAGACAACAAACTAGTGGCGAAAGCCAACAGAACCTTCGAGGAGTCCTTGAAGGAAGCCGGCATAAAAGGAGCAGTGGCCGTTATAGCTGACGGCGTGGAAATGGACATAAGAGATGTCCCCACTGCAGAAGTTACGATCCAGCCGGTTTTCACTGAGACTACAATGGGATTGAAGGTCCTGAGACATTCAGCTGCTCATCTTCTCGCGCAGGCAGTAACGGAATTATATCCAGATGCTAAGCCCAATGCCGGACCTCCAACAGATGATGGTTTCTACTATGATATTGACATGAAACCTGTCAACCAGGAGGAACTGGCTCACATAGAGAACAGGATGAAAGAGCTTGCATCTAAGAATATCAGGATCGACAAACACAGGCTTTCCAAGAAGGAACTGCTGCAGAAATTCTCTCAGAACCCGTACAAGATTGACAAAATTTTGGAGAATGTTGAAGACGGCGGATATTCTACGGTCTATTCGCAGGGAAATTTTGTTGATTTCTGCAGGGGACCACATGTTCCTTCAACTGGCTTCCTCAGGTCAATAAAATTGCTTACTGTAGCCAGTACGCATTACAAGGCAGATGAGAACAGGCCTATGCTGGTGCGCATCTACGGCACAGCATTTCCTGACGACAAATCCCTGAAGGAGTATCTCCACAACAGGGATGAAGCCATGAAAAGAGACCACAGGAAAATAGGGCAGGAGATGGATCTCTTCGTCTTCAATTCTGAATGGGCCCCAGGTTTCCCTTTCTATACCCCTAACGGCTTTACACTGAAGCAGGAACTGACAAACTTCATGCGCGGCCTGAACGCAAAGCATGGATGGCAGGAAGTGGCCACACCACACATATTCAAGGACCTAATCTGGAAACAGTCTGGCCATTACGCAAAATATAAGCCCAATATGTTCCTGTTTACCCTCCCGGATGGTGACAGCTATGGTGTTAAGCCCATGAATTGCCCCGGCCATGTTGCCATTTTTGCCAGGGAACCGAAGAGTTACAAGGAATTGCCTGTGAAGTACTCTGAAGCGGGAACTGTATACAGGTACGAAAAATCCGGTGAAATGGGTGGACTCACAAGGCCAAGGATGTTCACTGTTGATGATGGGCACGCATTTCTTAGACTGGACCAAATCGTTTCAGAAATAAAGGATATTATTTCCATGATCAAGGAAACTTATTCAACAGTCCTTGGTGAACCTGCATTGACATTCGACCTGAGCGTAATAGACAAGAATGCCCCTGAGAACTACCTCATTACATACAGGTGCAAGGACTGCGGCACTGAAGCGGAAGCGAGAAAGACCTCCATGGCGGAGGCACTTGTTTGCCCCAATTGCTCTTCCACACATCTTGAACCGGACTTTGCAACATGGGACCAGGCAACAGACCAGCTCAGAAAAGCACTTGATGAGGAGGAAATATCATACACAGAGAACCCCGGAGAGGCTGCCTTCTACGGGCCAAAGATCGATGTTCACGTCAGGGATGCTTTGGGAAGATCCTGGCAACTGTCTACAATACAGGTTGACTTCTTTATGCCTACGAACTTCGGGCTCTACTACATTAACAGTGAAAGCAAACATGATCGGATCATAATGCTGCACAGGGCTATTTTCGGCTCTTATGAGAGATTTATGGCAATCCTTATAGAAAACTACGCCGGAAAGTTTCCCTCGTGGATGTCACCCATGCAGGTATATGTTGTCCCGGTCAGCGAGAAATTTATTGGGTATGCCACAAAGGTCCACAATGAGCTCTTAAGAAACGGCATAAGATCTACTCTTGATTCGAACCAGGAAACCATGAACAAGAAAATCAAGACGATCAGGCCAATGAGGCCCTCTTATATTGTTGTAGTTGGAGAAAAAGAGGAAGACGATGGGACAGTTTCTGTGAGGAACAGATCGGACAAACAGAAAGTCTTGAAACTCGAGGATTTTGTTTCCCAGCTAAACATGGAAATAAGGGGTCGCAGTTTAAAACAAACAATATAATTTACCCAATTTTTTAATTATTATTTGACAACTTACTCCTATGTTCATGGTCTATCCATATGACCGGAATGAGAGTACATATGAACGGTATCAACAAAATGGTTCCATAATATGGAATCCCACCTATCCCATTGGCTGAAATTATTCCAAAAGTCGAAGACAGTGGGACAAAGAGAATTATAAGCCATGGCAGAACTAAACCTTTCAGCCTTCTTTTTTTTGAATCTGGCATTCAAAGATATGAGTTAAAACAGTGATGCTGCTCCCGTATATGATATGACAACTGAAAGGAGAATTACCTCCATAAAATTTTGTTGAACTTGTATAACCATTTGAGGCTGGTTCAGCTGGAGAGTTCAAACAACAATATAGGCAACACCGGACAATTAGGGCAAACAGTCCAGGGCTATGTATAAATTAAGTACTCTTCCATTTGTTTTAGCACTGATGTTCTTATTGGTGCCCAGTTTATTGACTTTATAGGGACACGTGAGAAGTGCTTCCTTGGAGCCCTAATCAAAAAATGATGCCGAGCAAATAAACCTGGCCCTATGAAGAAGTTTGATTATTCATCTTTCCTGGATGCAGCAGATTGCGAACCTGTCCCCGTCAAAGAAAGCCTGTTTTCCTGGATTGTTCTCTGAGAATTCTGCCATGAAATTAGCCATCTCCACCAGAGTGAACACCGATTCTTCACTGTAGCGTTGCAGGACCTTTACTTTTCTCAACAAAAGAAAATACCTGGCAAATATAATAAATTTGGGAACCTGTCATCAGGCAGGCGACGGATTGGCACCGGTGACTTTCTCGATGCTCTCAATCAGTTTTGGAATGACTTCGTAAAGATCGCCAATGATGACGTAATCCGCATTCTTGTTCATTTCCGCCTCAGGGTCCTTGTTTATGGATACGACCACCTTGCTGCCCATCATTCCCACTATGTGCTGTGGCTGCCCGGATATCCCGGCAGCTATGTACAGGTTTGGCCGCACAGTTTCACCTGTCTGGCCAACCTGGTGTTCCCTTGAAATCCATCCGAGGTCCGCTATGGGGCGGGATACGCCGACTGATCCACCAAGCAAATCTGCGAGCTTACGTATAAGTTCAAGGCCCTCAGGTTTGCCCATTCCAAGCCCACCTGATACTATAACTTTGGATCCGGTTATGTCTTCCTCATTCTTCTGGTTGAATGAAACAATGTTTTCCTTGAGCTGGTTAGCCTCGAGTTTTATTTCCCTGACCTCCACCTGGAATTTTCTCTTTGGATCAGGTTCTGGGGTCGCGAAAGTTCCGGGTCTTGATGTTGCCATCTGGGGCCTGTGTTTTTCGCATCTGATCTCAGACATGGTGCTGTCTCCATAATCAGGCCTCCTTGCAAGGAGTATTCTCGTATCTGGTTCAACATCAAGATCCATGCAGTCAGCGGTCAAGCCGCTCCTGACTTTTACTGCAACTCTAGCAGCCAGGTCCCTTCCATTCTTGGAGCCTGGAACGATGAGAATATTTGGTTTCTTCTCATTTACAAGACCTGCAAGAATGTCACTGAACGGTTTTGATCTGTACATCGCAAGGTCTTTTGAATCAAAGCCATAGACTTCATCACAACCGTGCACACCTGCCTCCTGGGCCATTGCTTTTGTGCTCCCTCCAATCACGGCACAGTAGAGCTTTTCATTGGTCTTGTCTGCCATTTTCCTGCCTGCGCCGACCATTTCAAGAGCTGCCCTGGTGAGTGAATTATTGAAAGAGTCGAGGTAAACCATAACTCCCTTATATTGGGAGATATCCTGCGGCGGTTCTGCTTTCTTCATTTCTGTCATGTTAGTTGCCTCCTTGCCTGATTATGCCTGTGTCCACAAGTTCCTTGACAAAATCGTCCATCATGTCCAACCCGATTACCTTGCCCTTTCTCTCAATTGCAGGAAACGGAAGCATTTTCTTGACAACAGTTGGTGATGATCTAAGGCCCACCCAGTCTGATGGGAGGCCAATGTCCTGAAGGGACCATACAATGATGCCCTTCTTCTGAGCGTTCAGTTTCTTCCTTAATGTGGCCCTCCTGGGGATATTGGAGTCTGTGATCACTGTTACAACAGCTGGAGTGGGGATCTTCACTACTTCAACACCCTCTTCTAGCACCCTCTCAGCTGTCACAAAACCATCTTCGTACCTGCATGATCTTGAATATGAGGCAAGTTCTGCTTCAAGGAACTCTGCAACGCCAGGGCCAACATGTCCAGTGCTTGAATCTGAAGTCTTCTCTCCTGCGAAGACTATGTCAACTTTCCCCAGATGTTTTATTGCTGCTGCTACTGTGAGACTGGTTGGGTAAGTATCAGACCCGGCAACTGCCCTGTCGCTGATAAGGACCGCCTGGTCAGCACCCCTTGACATGCACTCCAGCAGAAACGGTTCAGCAAATGGTGGTGCCATTGTCATCACAGTAATCCTTGCGTCATGTTCATCCTTGATTCTCAGCGCTGCTTCAAGGGCATTTTCATCGGCAGGATTCAGAACATTGGTTGCCATTGACCTGTTCAGTGTGAAATTTACCGGGTCCACAAAGACTTCTTTTCCATCTGGAACCACTTTTATGAGTACTACAAGTTCAAGAGCCATTTATATCACCCATACTTGTATTTGACGCCGTGTGCACCTTTGGAGTTATTCCATGAGACACTATCGTGTGAGCATGCAACCACACATGTTCCGCATTCCACGCAGTCTTCGTACTTGAAATTCAACTTTTTATCTATCAATGTGTAACATTTTGCGGGACAGGCAAATGTGCAGAAATGGTCCGGACAAACTTCGCAAATTTCTGGCTTCACGGTTATGTGGGCATAGCTCTTGTCAATCTTGTAATTGAGTAAAGATAATCTGTCTTCTATTTTCATGTTGCTCATCTTACATCCTCCTGTACATCCTGTATCCTTCAAGCAAGAGCTTTGAACTCTTCAGCCCGGAAGATTTCAGCGCTTCCTTTACTATCTGGTTCATATGCCTCTTTGGTTCCCCGTCTTCCATGAAAAGGCCAAGCATGACTTTTTCAAGAATTCCTGGCATCTGCTGGTGGATTAGGTTTCCCCAGGTTATGTCGCCAATTCCTTTGAAAGTGTGCATATCCTTGAGGACAAAGCTGTTCATGAGTTTCTCTTCGTACTTTGAAAAGGACTGTTCAGATATGCCGGATCCAGTCTTTGCCTCAACTATTGTGTCTGCTGCTGCAATGCCAGATGCAATTGCATAGTTCATTCCCTGCAATATGAGGCCATTGCTGAATGAGAAGCCAGCGGCATCCCCAGCGATCATGTAACCATTACCGTATAGTTTTGGGATAGATGCAAGGCCCCCTTCCTGAACCATGTGAGCACTGTACTCATCTACTTTCCCATCTTCCAGCAAAGGTGCTATTGAAGGGTGATTCTTGAACTGCTCCACTATGTCATATGAGTAAGTCTTGTTGTTTTCCCTGAGGTGTTTCATCGAGATCACCACCCCCAGTGAAATACTGTCCTTGTTAGTGTAAAGGAAGCCTCCTGCCTCCACTCCGCCATCAAGAAACCCAAGCACGTATTCTCCCGCAAATCCTTCCTTCTCCCTGAGGTTGAACCTGTCGTTGATTGTTTTTTCTGGAAGTTTTATCACTTCCTTTACGCCTATAGCAACGTCTTCATCCTTAAGTGGAGACCTTATACCTGAATCTATAGCCACTCTAGGGTTGGCACCTTCTGCCAGAATCACTGCATCTGATGTAATCACGTCACCATCCTGTTCGACGCCTATTACCTTCTTTCCCTCAAATGCGAGCCTGTCGACTGTAACGCCAGTAACCACTGTTGCACCTGCATCTTTTGCTTTTTTGTTAAGGAACTGGTCAAGTTTTGTCCTCAGCACAGTGTAACCCGTCTTGGTTTCATTGAACCTTGTGCTCCTGAAGCTTATGTCGATGCTGGAATCCTTCGTGAGAAAGCCGATCCCTTTGGATTTAACATACCTTTCAAGGGGCGCCGTCTTCTCCCAGTCAGGCATAACTCCAGCTAATGAATTGCCCCATAGTACCCCTCCAGAAACATTCTTGCTTCCTGGAGGATCAGCTTTTTCCACCAGTAGAACATTAAGCTTACTTGCAGCTAATCGCATTGCAGCAGAAGTGCCAGCTGGGCCTCCGCCCACTACTATGGCGTCAAATTCACTCATATGCCTGACATCGAAAGTTAATTTAAAACCCTTTTCTAAAAAATACCCGCACTCACTGTAGTGGGTTTTAAAACTGGTATAAATTGAAAGTAACTAAAATTTCCAGGATCGCTATCCTATTTTAGTTTGAGGGTTTCCCTAAATGTTGAACTCAGACGCAATTTCCCTTTACCGTGACCTTTTTCAGGTCTTTGGAGAAACTAAATGGTGGCCAGGTGACACTAAGGATGAGATTATCGTGGGGGCGATCCTGACCCAGAACACAACCTGGTCCAACGTTGAGAGATCTCTTGCCAGGATCAGGAATGGTGGCCTGATGAGCATTAGTGCTTTAGCAAATGTAGAGCAGAATACTCTCATTGAGCTTATCCGGAGCTCAGGGTTCTACAACCAAAAGTCGAAGACAGTTCTTGAATTGTCACAAAGGATAAGAGATCGTTTCGGAACCATTGAACAAATGAAAAATGAGCGTACAGATACTCTCCAGGAATTCCTCATAGATGTTCCCGGAATAGGCCAGGAGACCATGGACGCCATGTTGTGTTATGCCCTCGACAAGCCGATATTTGTTGTGGACAAGTACACTCTGAGGCTGCTTGGCAGGATTGGTGTCAGCGACGCATCAACTATTGCCCAAGTGAAGGCTTACGTTCACAGTACAATGGGTTATGATCTGGAAAAACTGAAGAATTTTCATGGGCTGATTGTGAATTTTGCCAAGGAATACTGCAGGTCAAAGCCCAAATGTGAGATCTGCCCGCTTCAAAGAAAATGTGATTATGGCCTTTGTGGCGGAAACTAAACAGAAATTATGTTTCCGTATCCGATTAATCTCCACCTGTTGGAAATTCTCCTTCCTATCGCTACCCTCTCACCCTCAAATGCGGCCACGGGGTATTTCAGGCTGATTTCCACCTTTCCGTCTCTTACGTTGCCAACCTGACCAACTGTGTTAGATGTCCCAACTGTCAACATAAGGTTCTCCTTGGACCTTATTGGATCGACTTTCTGTTCTTCCTGGAATCCCACCACCCGCTTGAGAAGGTGAGAGTCGATTGACAAGGAGAATATTGTGGGTGGCACCTGGCCCACTTTGCCTACTATCCTTCCAGTGAATGAATCACCTTTTGTCAGGAAGGGGTCAAGTGTAGTGCCCACAGCGGCAAGGCCGCCGGGCCTAATTTTATCATAAGAGCTCTTTCCAGCCATCAGGGATGTGATTGTAGTTACCACGTTTTCCCAGACCTGTTTACCTCCCTTTGTCATTTGGAGGCCGGGGACAATTTCGATTTCATCTCCAACTGCGAGCTCTCCTTCTACGAGAGAGCCTCCAAGAACACCACCCTTTATCTCGCTTGGCTTTATGCCTGGCCTGTTGACGTCAAAAGATCTGGCAACATACATCCTTGGAGGTGCATTTGGATCGAAATGCGGAGCGGGTATGAGCTCTTCAATAGCTCTGAAAAGAGTGTCGATGTTTGAATTGTGGTAAGCGCTAACTGGAATCACTGGGGCACTTTCAGCAACACTGCCTTTAAGGAATGCCTTGATCTCCTTGTAGCTTTCCAATGCCCTTTCCCGGGTTACAAGATCTATCTTATTCTGCACTACTACAATGTTCTTTATGCCCATTATATCAAGTGCAGTAAGGTGTTCTCTCGTTTGCGGCTGTGGGCATTTTTCATTGGCAGCAATAACAAGTAGGGCTCCATTCATTATGGAAGACCCAGAAAGCATTGTAGCCATCAGGGTCTCATGGCCAGGGGCATCAACAAACGAGACTACCCTTTCAAGTTCGCAGTCTTCTTTGACCTTTTCTCGAGAATAGTATTCTTCTCCCCCCGGACCTGTGCATTTGTAAACCGGAGTTTCAGCATAACCGAGTTTTATGGATATGCCTCTTTTAATCTCTTCAGAGTGAATGTCAGTTTTTGTACCAGTCAGTGCCTTGGTAAGAGTGCTCTTCCCATGGTCAACATGACCAACCATTCCGATATTTACGGATGGTTGAGGGAGTTTTACCATTTTATTCCTTCTTCTCGCCCTCTTTAGACGGGGCTTCTAGAGGGTTTGGACCGTACTGGGTAACCTTGAGGTTAAGTTGGGCAATATCTGCTCCTACAATGGAGCCCCTGAAGGTTACTCTCTTTCTGTATCCATTTTTTGCTCTCTTTCCTTTGTTAAAAATTCTTAGAATCCTCTTTCTCCCTGATATCTGCAGGTCTGACTTCATAGGGAAGCCATCATTAGTGCTTCCACCGGTGATCTTTAACCTGTATCCCGGGAGTTCAAAGAAGATGCCGTCAACTTCATCTCCAATCTTTCTTCCCACTAAGGAATTGAGATTTTCGGGAGTTACTTCCTTCTTGTATGTTTTTCCGCTTTTTCCATCAGCAATGATTGCGACTGAATTTGCCATAATTACCTCTCTTGGACCTACGATGTTGTGTTGAACTAGGTCTTTGCCTATGCCTATCTCATTAATAAAAATGTCTCATATAGCACCATTTGTGATTATTTTATGTACTCAACTGCAGAAAAAATCAGCCCATCCGTGGATTCCTACCTGATTTCCACTACCTGTTAATATTTGTTCATAACCTGTTCACGCTTAAATATCAAGTTATAATTTCTCGAAGATAAGCTTGATTGCTCTTGGAATAGAAGGAACTGCCCACACCATTAGTTGTGGAATCGTCGACCAGGAGAATATTCTCAGCAATTCATCCAGGACTTATCACAACCCAAATGGAGGAATCCATCCAAGAGAAGCAGCCCAACATCATGCTGACCATGTCAAGGGCGTCATCGACGAAGCCATGCAGAATGCAGGGGTGAAGCTTGACAACATTGATCTAATTACTTATTCTAGAGGACCGGGCCTCGGCCCGTGCCTAAGAATTGCTGCCACTGCAGCCAGGACCCTGTCAGTAAAGTCCGGAAAACCAATCATAGGAGTAAACCATCCCTTGGGGCATGTTGAAATTGGAAGAAAGGTAACTGGTGCCAAGGATCCAATCATGCTTTATGTCTCAGGTGGAAATACGCAGGTTATCTCGCACTACAATGGCCGCTATAGGGTCATGGGCGAAACCATGGATATAGGGCTGGGCAACCTTCTCGACAAACTGGGCAGAGATCTGGGATATCCCTTTCCCGGAGGGCCACAGATAGAAAAATTGGCTCTTCAAGGTAAAAAGCTTCTGGAACTGCCATATTCAGTCAAAGGAATGGACACTTCTTTTTCGGGAATTTACACTGCTGCACGGGAACACCTCAGAAAGGGCAATAGCAGGGAAGATGTATGCCTCAGCGTCCAGGAATACTCATTCGCTATGCTTCTCGAAGTGCTTGAAAGAGGTTTACACCAAACGTCCAAGAATGAAATTCTCCTTGCAGGAGGTGTCGCTAAGAACCTGCGTTTAAGGGAAATGATTTCAGAACTTGCCAGTGACCTGGGAATCAAGGCGCACCTAACAGCTGACCAGTATTGCATGGACAATGGAGCAATGATTGCTCAGGGTGGCCTTCTCATGTATGAAAATGGTTACAGGATGGGGCTTGAAGATTCAACTATTGACCAGAGATTCCGGATAGACCAGGTTGAGGCTCCTTGGATACCTGAATCAGGCAAATCCATTCCTGAGTACAGAGGCGCTGAGTCGATTGTAAACTTCACAGATTACCATGGCAGGGAAACAATTACCAAGATGAGAATACCAAAGGCATACAGGAATGCAGAACTTGACAATATTATCCGGATGTCCAGACTTAGAAACGAACTGAGCATAATTCTAAAGGGTAAGGAACTCGGAATCCCTTTCCCAAATGTATATGACGTTGATTCTGTGAATTATTCCACAACGTATGAAAGAATCAGTGGAAGGACCCTTAGAGGTTACATTAAACAGGAGAATGGGCCCGATAACATCATGGATGCCATAGGCGGTTTTGTTGGCAGGATGCACACTGCAGGCATAACCCATGGGGACCTCACAGTTGCCAATATACTTGTAAACAAATACGGGAAGCCTTTTTTCATAGATACTAGTATGGGGAAGGCGGATTCTGAAATAGAAGACATGGCGGTGGACCTTTACCTTTTTTATGAGTCTCTAAAGGCAGTTTCCAGCAATCCAGATCTAGAAATAAGCCACTTCAGGACAGGATACCAAAGGGAATTCAACCGCTGGAGTGAGGTTTTTGAAACTGTGGCAGACCTTGAACTGAGGAGGAGATACGTCTGATAAAATTTGTAACCAGCAACGAGCATAAATTCCTGGAAATCAGCAAAAAACTCTTGGAAGACGGTTTTTCTATAGAATGGGTCAAGTTGTCATATGAGGAAATCCAGGCAGACGAGACATCAGAGATTTCCCTGGACAGCGCCAAAAAGTTATCACACACGATTTCTGATACATTTTTTCTAGAGGACACCGGGTTGTATATAGAATCATTGCGGGGTTTCCCCGGCCCTTATTCTTCTTTTGTGGCCAAGAAACTTGGCAACAACGGCATTTTGAAGCTCCTAGAAGGAAAGGACAGAAAGGCACGATTCGTTACTGTCATCACTTTAGTTGAAAACATGAAATTCCATCAGTTTGAGGGTGTTCTTGAGGGAACTATTTCAATAGATCAAAAGGGGACGGGAGGATTCGGATTCGATCCAATTTTTGTACCAAATGGGGAATACAGGACTCTGGCAGAAATGTCAACGGAAGAGAAAAACAGAATTTCACACAGGTCAAGGGCCCTGGAGCTATTAATATCCCACCTCATTAGATTGAATCCGTAACTAAAAATTTCCTCTTTAATCGATGAGATTAAATATTGCGGTTTTATGGTTCCAAGAAACAATGAGCAGATCCTGGAGAGAATTTCAATCATACATTTATCTTGCATTACTGGCTTCCTGCATAGTCATACTAGTAATGACAATCAATGATCTCCTAGTAAGTAATTCCGCACTGAAAAATTCTGGGTTTACCCTGACTGCCGCAGGTGCCTGGGAAACCTGGATTTTTGCATTCGCACTTGTGTTCTCAATTATTTTTGCCTATTATTTTGCAAAAATTGTCAGGGAGACAAAGAAATTCCATTCACTTATTGCCAGTTCTAGCAAGCATAACTTTGTAAAGAATCTCAAGGATCTCCAGAGAATAGCCAGAATCCTTGGGCCAAGATACGAGCAGATCCTTAAGGAATCCATGGATAAGTGGAAAGTAAAGTAGTCTTTTATTGCTCAATAGATGCAGAAGAGGAAATTAGAAAGACCATCACTTGCTGATAAGGTCTTTCACAAACTGGGGAAGCTTGAATGCTCCTTTGAGGATGCCTTCATTAAAATACTTGCCGGATTTTATTTCCCCTCCCCTTTGTGCGGGTTCGTAATCAAGAGCCATGGTAAATGACCAGAATCCACTTGGGTACGTTGGTATAAAAGCTGTGTAGCTTGCAACTGTGGAAAATACCTTGCTCATACCGCCATGCGCCATCTGGAGAGCTTTAGGTTGGTAAAAAGGAGAGCCAGACTGGGTTACCACTATGCCACTTTCCGAGAGAACACCTTTTATGGCCCTGTAGAAATCTTCCATGAAAAGGCCCTCTGCTGGGCCAACAGGATCTGTAGAATCTATTATCACGAGATCAAACTTTTCCTTGGTTGTCTTGATGTACTTCACGCCATCCTCAATCCTAAGGTCGACATGTTTGTCTTCAAATGACTTATAAAGATCATAAAAGTGCTTCTTGCATACTTCCACGACCTGAGTGTCGATCTCCACATTCACTACCTTTTTGAAACCCATCTTTACGAGTTGACCGGCAGTTCCGCCATCACCGCCCCCAATTACAAGTGCTGACTCAGGAGCCTTTTTAGCGAGATAATATGGCACCATTGTGATCATTTCGTGGTAAACGAACTCATCCCTTTCCGTGAGCTGAACTGTTCCATCAATAGTCAGAAGTTTGCCGAAATCATAGGTTTCGAATACGTCAATTCTCTGGAAATCCGTCTTGACCGAAAGTAATTGATCCTTGACCCGAAATGAAAGCTGCAGATTATCTGAATACCGTTCTGAAAACCAGTTTTCTATTAACTTCACAATCACTTCAATAGGAGGATTGTATTTAATTTTTTAAGTAACGTTAAGGGAACAGTTGTACAGACATTTCATTCAATTTTAGTCAATATGCCATATATTTAAACAGGGAAATCCCAACATGCACCCCGTGCAAAGACATACTATCACCGGAAAATTCATGAATAAGGAATTAGCCCAGAGAAAATCTAGATTTTTTGAAAAGCTAGGAAATATTGAGCCACGATGTGATATGCTTGCCAGAACGCAACAAATAAATATAAAAAATAAACAAATTAATATTCCTAAAATTTTATCATAAATTCTGAATATCAGAAAAAGCAACAATTTCTCATTTGCAGTAAAAACGTAATACAAATATTTTAATAGAACCAACTATATTATCATATCGGAGGGAAGTTATGGTAGGAATAAGTGAGCTCTCTAAGACAGTATCTAAAAAGACTGGCACCACCCAGAAGGTTGCGAGAAACGTGATCAAGACCTTCTTGGACACTGTTGTATCCGAAGCAGACAGAAACAGCAAGATTAACCTTGCTGGATTTGGAATCTTCGAGAGAAAGACACAGCAGGCCAGAAAGGCAAGGAACCCCCAGACGAAGAAAATTATTGAGGTTCCTTCCAAGAAGAAATTTGTCTTCAGAGCATCAAGCAAGATAAAATACAAGTAATCTTTATTAAACATAAGGTTAAAAATCTAAATTTTTTCAATTTTTCATATTTAAGTGGTGTAAGCTGAATTTTTCCTGATTTAGGGAGTTGTTTTACCGGTTTTCTTCTCCTGATTATAAGAGTTCATTGGGTCATATCCAAGAAGGAATGAAATTTCAGGTAGAAATACCTGGTAGCTCTTCTGATTAAGTGACTTCACCATTGGTATATTGCAAAATATGATGATTTCGCAGCAGAATTTCTTTCTGAAAGTAAAAATAGGACTGAAACTGAAAAAAATAATCAGCTAAACTTCAAAGCTTGGAAAATTTCTTCTTTCGTTCCTTTGATGAATAGCCCGTAAGCGTCTCAATAAGATCATTGAAAAGACGTATCGTCTTCATTGGATCTTGGTTTTCAGGATCATTCACAGTATTCACTGATAGATTCTTACCTTCTGCGTATACCTCCACAGATTTGATCCCGGGGAGTGAGCAAAAAACATGTCCGTCCTTCATTTCGCCGCTCCCTGTGAACTCCTTCACCTTATCGAGAAGATCCTGGGCGCTGGTTGAGACTCCTTTCTTTACTGGGTAGATTCTTGCCATTTTTTCACCTTAAGCTACTGTTTTCTTTATTGTGGCCTTCTTCTGATACTTCTTTGAGAGGGCTCTGAGATAGATGAGGTTCATGTATTGGGCATCATGCTCAAGCAAAGGTGAGCTTGAGATTATTGTCATATCGGAATCAAAATCAATGAGCGATTCTGCCAGAGTCTCAAATTTGAGGTCTCCGTGTTTGATGGCTGTGAGCTTTTCCTCATTGTGATCCTGGTATTCCACACCGGCAAATTCGGTGTAAAGGTCCCCTTTAGCATACTTTGAGAATTCACTTATAACGGCATCAAAATCCTTCACCTCAATTAAGGAACCTGTGCTAATGGAGTGCAGGTGGGGGAAGTTCAAGATAGGCTCAATGTCTTTTACCTTCTTTGCAAGTGATATGAGTTCGGTTGTTGTTCCAAAAATTTCTGTTTTCCCTGATGCCTCGACCCCGATGTACGGATACCCATGCTCAGGAGAGTATTTCTGTGAAAGGTCCGTATACACGTCAGTGGCGCGCTTCAGGCTATCTTTCTTGGAGCCTGAGTAGAAACCGGTGTGTGTTACGACCCTATGTGCATTCATTGCTTTCCCAATCATCAGGGTCCACTTCAGGTGGTTGTAGGACTTGTCTCCCATCTCATCCTCCTGAAGTAGTTCCATGTAGTATGGGGCATGCATTGAAAGGCTTACATCCAGTTCTTTCGCCAGTTTTCCACCATCGATTAGGTCTTCGTAATTCCTGGCCATGTTCCAGAACAGTTCCTGAACGATGTCATTTTCCTCTATGACACTGTCAATTCCTATTCCCACGTAATTTCCATCTTCATCCTGTCTCAGGACATCTACGATTATGGATGATTCTATGTCTCTTGGATTCATTCCTGCATATTCAAGGGCAGGGGTTTCTTCAACGTTGACACGAAGAAGTTGTACCTCAAGGGCATTAAGCCCCAGATTATGGGCGTCTTCAACAGACTCTATAAAAGTTCTCCCCTTGCTGGTAAGAGGTATCCCAGCTATTCCAAACCTTATCATAAAACATGAGCCAATGCCTAAAATGTATATAAGTTTTCTAATTTTGGGCAAGTCCGCAAACACAAGAATTTTCAGCCTTTTCACGCCAGGCGCGACATCGAATAAGTTAAATAGCATCAAACAATTCATTTTCGATGGTGATTAATCGGAAAATAGACATTTCCCCAATTAACTCCATTGATATTTATTCGGGTGATTACAGTGAATGTAGATCCAAATTTAACAAAATATCTAATCAAAGCAAAGATTTCTACGGACGGGGTGGTTGAAAAACCCGACGTTGTAGGAGCCATATTCGGACAGACAGAAGGGCTCCTTGGTGACGAGCTTGACCTAAGGGATCTTCAAAAGAGCGGAAAGATAGGTAGAATAGAAGTAGAAATAGACAGCAAGAAAGGTCGAACGGAAGGGTACGTTTTAATACCGTCAGGTCTAGACCAGGTAGAAAGTTCAATCCTTGCTGCATCTCTTGAGACGATAGACAGAATCGGACCTTGCAAAGCAAAGGTCGAAGTCGAAAACATAGAGGATGTCAGGATACAGAAAAGACACAAGATCATTGAGAGGGCAGAAGCACTTTACAAAAGGATGAGCGATAGTGGAAAGAGTGTCAGCGAGAGCATTGTTGCATCGGTCCGCGAAGAAGTGGAAAAGGGCGAAATTGTAACCTATGGTGAAGACAAGCTCCCTGCCGGGCCTGCTGTAAAGGATTCTGACTCAATTATAGTTGTCGAGGGCCGGAGTGATATTCTGAACCTTCTCAGATATGGTATAAAGAACACCATAGCAGTGCAGGGTACAAACATCCCCAAAACTGTGCAAAAGCTCTCCAAAGAGAGAACTGTGACGGTATTTCTCGATGGAGACAGGGGTGGAGACCTCATTCTCAAAGAAATGCTACAGGTAGCTGAAATAGACTTCGTCGCTAGAGCGCCACCTGGAACAGAAGTTGAAGAGCTGACCTATAAACAGATTGTTAAAGCCCTTCGATACAAGACTCCAATCGAACAGTACCTCTCCATGCGGGGGATGTCGGAAGAGCTGAAGGAGCTGACAGAGAAGGCAGCGACAGAATCTGGCCAGAAACAGCCAAAGCGCGGTTATGACGAGGCAAAGAATGTTGTTGAAATAAAGACCACCAAGCAGGATATAGAAAAAAAGCCTGATCATCCTCAAAGAGCACCTGAGAAAGAGGAACCTGTTCCAGCCCAGCAAATACTCGAGGAGCCGGAAGAAATACCCGGGAAAGTAGACCTCAGCAATCCCAGATCCATAGAAAGAAAAGGAACCAGCCTTGCAAAGGACAAATTAACAGAGCTTTACAGCAAGGATGGTAACATGATAGGGTCATATCAGGTTTCAGAGGCAGTGGATAGAATACAGGAAGCTACCGATGGTGACACCATAATTACTGGAGGAGTAATTTCCCAGAGGCTTATTGATGTGGCATTCAAGCAGGGCATAAGGAACATATATGGAGCCAAGCTTGGACATATCACCAAAAAGCCTACGGAAATCAGGGTCATATCATGGGAGCACCATATATAAATACAGATTACAGGGATGCCTCTGACACTTCCCAGGTAGCAATACCTGGTAGTCCCCTGGACAGGGTCATTGGACAGGATGAAGCTGTGAGAATGGCTCAGATCGCTGCCAAGCAGAGACGCCATCTTCTTCTTGTAGGACCGCCGGGTGTCGGAAAGTCAATGATTGCCCAGGCAATGTCGTTTTATCTCCTTCGGCCAAAACAGGAGATCCGGGTGGTCCACAACCCACAGTATCCAGAAAGGCCATTTATCGAGATCAAGAACAGCGACCAGATAAAAATTGAGAAAGATGAGCAGAATCTTGTAGAGGGAGAAGTAATAAATCCAAAGGATGCTCCTTTCAATGTTGCGGAGAGGCTAAATTACAGATGCTCCCGATGTGGTTTTTATTCACTTCCAACAGACATGGTTTGCCCTAACTGCAACAATCCCAAGACACAGCCTACAACCCAGCAGGGACCCTTTGGAGATGTTTTTAACGTCATAGGTGCAGCTTTTGGTGTCCAGAATAACACTGACAAGGTAACTTCCACAAGAAGGGTCGGAGAACGGGAAGAAGTGATTGTTTACGAAAAATATGGGGATAAAATCCGTGTCCTTGACGAAAAGACCCTTGAACGACGCAGGAAAATGGAGAAGAAAAGCCCCAGTAAAGTCATTATCCCAATAGACAGAAACCCGTTTGTACTTGCCACTGGTGCCAGCGAAACAGAGCTTCTGGGAGATGTCCGCCACGATCCATATGGTGGACACCCGCAACTTGGTACACTCCCCTACGAAAGGGTAATTGCCGGGGCAGTTCACGAGGCCCATGAAGGGGTGCTTTTCATAGATGAGATTACACACCTTGGAAATCTGCAGAGATTTATCCTGACCGCAATGCAGGAGAGAAGTTTTCCAATTTCAGGGAGAAATCCTCAGAGCGCAGGAGCCAGTGTCAGGGTGGACAAAGTCCCAGCTGAATTCATACTGGTTGCTGCATGCAACATTCAGGATCTCCAGTACATACTGAGCCCACTCAGGTCAAGAATAGTAGGGAGTGGTTATGAAATGCTCATGGAAGTTGCCATGCCTGACACACCAGAGAACCGCCTCAAATACTTGCAGTTCATAACCCAGGAGATTATATCCGACAGGAAAATCCCGCACATGGAACTTGCCGCCGCGGAACTCATTATCGAAGAAGGTGTCAGGAGAGCAAAGGAAATAGACCACAAGGACAGGTCATTGACCCTTAGGCTGAGGGAGCTTGGAGGATTGGTCAGGGCAGCAGGCGATATTGCAGTTGCTTCTGAGAAACCCATAATCGAAAAAAATGATGTTATTGAAGCCCTCAAGATGTACTTGCCTGTAGAAGAAAAGATAAAGAAGTATTACGGCAACCTTGGAGCAGCCATGTCATCGGAGAACACCCTTTCACAGGGCAAAGAAAATTATTACATGAATTACCACAATTACAGGGAAGACCGCTCTTACGACTGACCTGAACCTGCATCTGCACTCGTTCAGGGAAAAATTTAATTCTTCCTCATCCTAACACAGATCGGATTAATAAAATGAAACTTCAATACCAGCTTGAAATTGAGAATCCGCAAACACATTTTGTCAAGGTAACACTGAATGTTGAGGACTTTACTGAGGATACCCTTTACGCTACAATCCCTGCATGGGCACCAGGTTCCTACGAAATTTATGATTTTTCAAGATACGTGAGGCATTTACATGCCTTTTCGGGAAAAACTGAACTTGAGGTTGCAAAGAAAGACAAATCGACCTGGAAAATTTCAACAAAGGAGGTCCATTCAGTCTCAATAACTTATGAATTCTATGCCAACGAACTATCAGTTCATACATCACATGTTGATTCAACACATGCATACTTCAACGGGGTCAACCTATTCATGTACCTTGAGGGGTACAAGGACCAGTCAGTTGAACTTGTGATCAAGCCATACAAGGATTGGAAGATATCAACAGGGCTTGAAAAGTTGAGTGACAATAAATTCAGGGCCATAAACTACGATATTCTTGCAGACTGCCCTATTGAGATAGGTACCCACAGAAGCCTTTTCTTTAATGTAGACAGCAAAGAACATGAAATAGTCCTATACGGCAAGGGAAACGAGGATGAGGAGCGGATCAAGGCAGACCTTAAGAAAATTGTTGAAGGGTTCCTGAAGATTTTCGGCAAACTTCCCTACAAGCGTTATGTTTTCATCTACCACCTGTTCTCGGGCGAAAGTGAAGTGATGGGGGGCCTTGAACATCTCAATTCCACAACCATAGATGTGGACAATTTTGTGTTCAGTCCTGACTCAAAATACCAGAGGACTTTCCTTTCAGTTACCGCCCATGAATACTTCCACCTCTGGAACGTAAAAAGGATAAGGCCATTGGAGCTTGGCCCATTCAACTACAAAGAGGAAAACTATACAAATATGCTGTGGATGGCAGAAGGTTTCACCAACTATTATGCATCCCTTGTCCTATTGAGGACAGGGCTCATAGATAGGAAAGAATATTTCAGGCACCTTGCTAGCCAGATGCTTTTGCATGACCTGATGCCGGGCTCGAAGATAACATCGGCATATGAATCCTCATTCGACACATGGATAAAACTGTACAAACCAACTCCTAATAATATCAACAGTTACATTTCGTACTACCTCAAGGGGGAGTTGCTTGGTTTCCTGCTCAATACAAGGATCATAGAATCCACAGGCGCATCAAAATCACTGGATGACGTCTACAGAAGCCTTATGGATAAATACAACAAAGATGGCAAGGGTTACACGGAAAAGGACGTCTTGAGTGCTATCAAGGAAGTAACCGGCACTGACTTTACAGAATTTTTCCAGACTTACATCAAGTCCCCTGGCGCAATAGATTTCTCTCAGGAGGTTAAAAGAATAGGCCTGACACTTAGGGCTTCCTACAAGAAAGTGGATGACAAGGAGGTAACTGAAAAGGCATATCTTGGACTTATAGTTCGTCCCGAGGGTGGGAGATTTGTGGTGGAATCAGTTATAGAAGGTTCCCCTGCCTTCACGGGTGGCATTAACCCCAAGGACGAACTAATAGCAGTGGACGGCTATAAGTTCTCAGAACGCTACCTTAAGGAGATCAGGGAGGAGATGAAGAGGCTCAGAATGGACGGATTCTCGGACCGCAAACCCGGAGATGTTGTAAGGATAGACTTCTTCAGAAGGGGACAACTGATGGGCATGGAACTTAAATTCACCAGGGCCCCTCCAGAGATTTATGAAATCACTGAGCAGGAAAACCTGTCTGGGGAAGTCAAAAATTCAAGTGTTAAATATTTCTCAGCATAGAACTGATCTGTTGAGTATTTATATCTTGAACAAATTAATCCCCTAATGCTTCTAATCCTGGAGGAATACTTTAAAGACCATCCCATTAAGAGAAGAATTGTGGAGGGGCTCTACAATAGAGGTATTTCGGTAAGCAATGGCAGGTTTTACACTGACAGCATAGAGATTTCCATAAGTGAAGTTGCCAAAACCTTCGGGGTAAACAGAAGAACAGTCTATGACACCATAAGAATCATAGAAGGGACCCCGGGTGTCAAGGAAATCATGTCCGGGATAAAGCCATTTCCGGACATATCAGGCATCTCTCCTCTCATGGGGGATCAAGTTGTTACCCTTCACATTTGCCCAGGATACTATTCAAGGGCAATGGCTTCCCTCATTGACACTGTGAGAAGATACGGCTCCTATATCAAGGAACTGTACGGGAGAAATCTCAGCATGGATGACACTGTACTGAGAGCCATATTTTTCAGGACCGTTCCTAAGAAAATCTTCGATGAGCTGGCTAAGATTGAGGGTGTGGAGAAAATTGTCGTGGACTCTCCGGGAAACAGAACTGGCGAAGTCATATGCACGAGTTGTGATGTTAAGATCTGCCCTAACAAACTCTCCACTGGCATTTATGAAGAGCCACTTCGCGAACTGTAAAGCGGAAAACAGAAAGAGTTAAATACAGAAAATTATACTTGTATATCGTGGAGGATCGGCGCGGCGCCATAGTAAAACACATTTTCGATCTTCTCACAAGAGAAGGATTCGGAGTATCAGATCCCTTGCTGGGCGGTGCGACAGGCTTCGATATTATTGCGAAACGCGAAAGATTGCGTCTTATTATAAAAGTACTGCAAAATATCGATACTCTTAGGGGCTCCAGTGCAATGGAACTTATCAGAATTTCGAAGCTTACCTACGCAGCCCCAATTGTTGTGGGGGAGAAAACAGGTGGCGGCCCACTGGAGCAAGGCGTGGTGTATTTCAGGCACAGGGTACCGATACTTTCCCCCAGCACATTCCGGGATTATATAGAGGGAGAAATGCCATTCATCTCTTCGGGCCCGGGAGGCTTCTATGCATCCATCGATGGAAAAAGGCTACACCAGAGAAGGGAAGAGCTAGGTTTTTCCATCGGATACCTTTCGAACAAGATTGGAACTTCCAGAAGATCCATTTCCCTTTATGAATCAGGCAGCGCAGTTAGCATAGACGTTTACCTTAAGCTAGAAGAGGTGCTTGGTGAAGATCTGGGGAAGTCGATAGACCTTTCAGTTATATCAAAAAACCTAGAAATGCCTCCTGAAGAGTCACCATTGGAAAATGACTTTCTGGTTGAAGTCCTGAACCTAATGATGATACATGGCATGGATTTCCATCCCGTGAGAAAGTTCCCGTTCGATGCAATAATGAAGGAAACCATTGAGGAATTTTTACTTATAGGGCTCATGGAGTCCCTGGACCAGAATCTGCTCAGAATTAATGCAATGAAAAACATCAGCCAGATTTTCGGAAATGACTCCTTTGTCATCAGCAGGCTAAGTACCTCCAAAGAACATCTTGGGGGCTGCCCAGTCATAAACCTGTCAGAGCTCAGGGAAATTCACGAAAAAGAGAAGCTGCAGACTTTGATTGAAAAGAGAAAGCTGGCATAATGTTTACAAGACTGTACAACGAAGGCGGCCGTGTCCTCAATTTCTTTTCGGGAGTGAAAGGGCTTGTGTCCCATGGTGGGGAATTGAAGGAACTCCTTGAAAAAGAGCCACCAGAAGTGTTGCTCATAACAATATCCCAGGGTGAGATTGAGGGGCTTACTTCATTCATCCGTGAACCATTCGAGATGAACCTTTCCGATTATGAGATAATTTATGGTGTCAGGCTTTCAAAATATGGAGAGGTCATGACACCACCCCCGATTTATGTTGAAGCAGTGAAATACCTTATGGACACTGGAAATAAGGGAATCGGACTTGATATGCCCCAGGAAGATTTCGATGCACTTTATTCGCAGAATATGAGAACGAGCCATTTAATCAGGCATTCAATCCGGAAGAAGAGGATCCTTAATTTCGATTTCAAAGACACCAATGAGTATGAATTTTCTGAAAAATGGATAAGAAGGATTAACGCAGTCAAGGGACTGGCAAGGATAGATGAGGCCCGTATTGGGCACATGGCAAGGGAGATACAGAATTTCGCCTCGAGCGATTACAATCCAAAAAATATCATAGTGTCAGATTATGAATTCCACAAGCCACTGATTAGCAGTCTTGAAGAAATAGGTTGGAAAGCTAAAAACCCTTGAGATACTGGAATATAATGTATATTTCTTTGCTTGCTTCCCTTGATGCCGCCACCTTTGTGATCTTGGAGAAACCAAAAGAATTTTTCCACTGATTTACAAATTTGACGGTAAGATCACCCTGGAACTGCTTTAGGAGTACAAAACCATCTGGTTTCAGGAGTGCTTCCGCCAAAGCCATGACCTCCTGGCAAATTAGGTAAGATGAAGAGTGATCAATATCCTGGTTACCACTGGTCTTGGACATCGCATCTGATAATATCCCGTCAAACGCCTCTATCCCAAGCCTGTCCATTTCATCCTTGATTCTCACTTTGAGTGCCTTGTCACCCACTCTTCCCCGGATAAATACAGTGTTTTCAAGTGGTACCATCTTGTCGATGTCCACGGAGAAAACTGTGGATCCGGTAATGCTTGTAATAATCTGGCTCCATCCGCCTGGCGAAGAGCCGATTTCAAGAATATTCTGGCCCTCTTTCAGTATGCCAAATTTTGTCTGGAGTTCGAGCAGCTTGAAGGCTGCCCTGCTCCGGTACCTCTCCTTTTTTGCCAGGTAATAGAATTTGTCTCTCCTGTCAGGCATTTTCCAGGTTATTCCCCTATAAACTTCTTGTATTCCTCTGGGCTGAGGGAGTCGGTTTCCTTGCCTGTCTTCTTTAACTTTACCATCCAGTAACTGTAAGAATCTGAGTTTACCAGTTCCGGTTTGTCTGCCAGTGCTTTGTTGACTTCCACTACTTCCCCTTCAACAGGAGAGTAGACATCCTCTGCGGATTTGACCGATTCAATTGTAAGCAGCACATCTCCCGCTTTCTTCTTTGAGCCAACGGAAGGGAGTTCTATATACACAATATCTGTAAGCTGGCCCTGGGCATAGTCTGATATCCCCATGGTGACAATCCCGCCTGCTTCCTTGAACCATTCGTGCGATTTTGTAAACTTAAGATCCACTGGTACCTTGGACATGCTTTCAATATAATTTGTGGATATATAACAGTTCATCGTTACACAAATCAGTTTCAAGGAACAGGGAAAGCCTATTTTATGACGAGATCCTAAGTGCAATGTGAGAGTATTCCTTGCTGCATCCATACCAAGGTTCGAAGGGATTGGGGACCTTATTGAGGCAATTTCAAAGATACCATACAGCAAACCCGTCAGGACACCCGAACTGCATCTCACTTTCAGGTTCTTTGGAGACATATCTCCTGCCCATGTAGAACAGCTCAAAGGGAGCCTTGGCGAGGCCAAGCTCAGGAAATTTGTCATTAAAGTTCATGGAATAGGTGCCTTTCCGTCATTGGCGAAAGCCAATGTACTTTTCCTGGAAGTCGAGAACTCAACGGAAATAACTGAAAATGCTTCTCTGGCGGCCCATGTCAAACCTGTAACAGTTGAAAAAAGGCCATTTGTGCCACACATAACAGTTGGCAGGTTCAATAAACCTGCAGACTGCACCCCTCTGAAGAAAAAGTTTGGTTCCATTTCCTTTTCAACGGAAATCTCAGAAATAACAATTTATGAGAGCATCCTTTCAGAAATTGGGCCCGTCTATAACAGGCTTAAGACATTTCAACTGAAATAGGTGGTCTTGTCAGACTCCTCTACTTTTTTCTTTGCTGCAAGGAGTTCCTCATCGGTGAACTCTATGGCAATCAGGCTGGATACGGGGATAAGCCTGAGAAGGCCCTTCTTCTCACCATTGTTTACGCGGAAACAGACAGCCCCCTCTTCGCCAAGAACTGTATAACCTACGAATTCCCCCTCGGTTTCCATTGGTTCGTCTCTGCCACTGTTGGAAATAATCTTGTATTTTCCGCCTTTCTTGATTTCGATCATGTCCATATTCATCAACAACTCTGACAATAGGGATAGGTTAATTTTCGTCTAATCCCCTCCCCGGTTTATATAGTTACTCATAAAAAACTTTGTCATTTTTGACTTCTGGATTTGTCCCTCGAAAGTTCCCAGATATGTTCCACAGTCTTTCTGTAATTGTCCAGTGCCATTTTGACGTTGACTTCCACCCAGTTCCATGCCCTCATGATATCTCCGGATCTCATCCTGTACTTCTTGTTCTTGCCATCCTGGATTTCCTCCAGAATGTCCATGGACTTCAGCTTGTTGAGATGCCTGTAAAGGGTCGTCCTGCTGGTTTTCAGGTAAGTGAGCAGTTCTTCTCCACTCCAGTATCTCTCTGAGTTCATGAGAAAGCATTCCTTGAAAAGCCTGAAGTAAGCCGATTTGGAGATCACCTGGAAATCAGTGCTTGGCTTCAGCCTCGGGATGTATCCGATATCAGAGAGGAAGTATGCTATGTTCCTGTCAATATCATCATCAAGAATTCTTGTTGGAGTGGAAACAACTGTCATCTTGAACATTTTTACAGGTCGTCTTAACATACCAGAACTAATAAATTCTTCTCAGTGGGTCACTATCATTAGATTCAGGCCTGCACTGAAATTTTTATTCCAGAGCGTCCGGCTGACAACTAGTACAGCTTTGGGAAATCAGAAAGTGGTGACTATTGTCAGAAGGCCTGTTGTGATAAACTCCACAGCAATAGATGCAAGCAAGAGCCCCATAATTCTTGAAATTATCAGGGAGCCTGTCTTCCCGAGCCTGGAAAACAATGGAACTGAGAATTTCAGTATGGCAAATGAGATGAGAAGGATAACCAAGATTGCAAGAAGTACAACCAGTTTATCGACAGGGGTTGAACTGACATTGTTGAAGTAAATTATCGCAGTGGTGATGGACCCTGGACCCGCAAGGAGCGGCGTGCCGATAGGGACAATACCAATCGCTTCCCTCTCCAGTCCTTCCTCCTTTTCCTGCTCGGTCAGCTTAGTGTTGGATGTCTTTCCCTGGAGCATGTCAAATGCCACCTTGAAAAGAAGGATGCCACCTGCAACCTTGAAATCAGAAATGTCTATGCCGAGCACGCTGAAAATATAAACTCCAATCAGCATGAATCCAATGATCATGCCCCCTGCAACGATTATGCTCTTGATAACTACCCTGTTCCTTTCCCTTAAGGTGTAGTTTTCGGTGAGTATCATGAGAGTGGGGACTGCACCTATGGGATTCAGGACAGCAAAGATTGCAGCTGTAACTGTGAGAAAGAACAGGATCGTCTCAAACAACAAATAGTGATGATCCACCATTTAAATTAGTTTTTCCAAGTTTAAGTGGAGATTCAACATTGCAAATGCCTGCACCATTTTTATATGTGAATAAAATGACGTAAGAATGGTCAATTCCAAGTTTCTGAAGAAAATCATGGTTGTGGGCGAGAAAAGTGTTCTTCAGCAACTGGCAAAATATGCTGACATGGCTACTGCCTCAGCCACCTTCCTCAAGGAAATGTTCAGCCTCGAGGATGAAAAAAAGGCAAGCATCAATGAAAAAATAAAGCAGATTGAGAAAGATGCCGATGAGCTATCCATGAGCATGAGGCAGCAAATTACAGGTGGCGCAATAAGCTCTAACCTGATGGATGACCTCATCACCCTGGTAGAAACCTGTGATGACCTTCTGGACAAATCGTACTATATCAGCAGAGAGGTCAAGAGAATTCATGAGAATTCCCATAAATTTGATGACCAATCAAGAAAAGTGATGAGAAAGGGCTATGATATATGCAGCAAAATGGCTGACTACACCGTGGATGCACTGAAAGATGTTAAAATTGTCCTTGATTCCAGGGACTCAAAGATAATGGCAGATGCCCGAGCCAGGATTGAAGTAATCGAGGAGAAAGTGGACGACCTGAAGGACAATCTAATCGATGAGCTGTATAATGAAGCAGACACGCTACCTTACATAATATTCATACATCTTACAGAGCTGGTGCATAAAATGGATGACCTCCTGGATGACTGCGAAGACATTTCGGATCTTGTCCACACAATTGATGTTTCAATCACCCGCTGAAAATGTACTACAATATTCTTGTAATACTGCTTTCTGTCATTCTGACAGCCCTTGTCGCTGGAAACAACTTATCCGCAGCAGTGGGGACCCTCATCGGTTCCAGAATCCTTTCCAGGAGTGGAGGCACAATTATTGGAGTTGCTGGATTCGCGGCAGGCCTTCTTTTGCAGGGGAACAGCCTTCATGGAACTGCTGAGTCCCTCCTTCCCAGATCGGACCCTTTGATTTCATATGCTTTGATAGTTGCTTTGATAATTTTTGTAATGGCGACATACTTCCGGGTTCCCCTGTCCCTGATCATGGCGCTAGTAGGAACTTCAGTGGGAATCTCCATCAGACTGGGTTATGCCATTAATGAACCTCTGGTACTACTCATAGTGGGAACCTGGGCGCTTGCACCTCTGCTTTCTATTTCCATTGCATTTCTGATAAACAGGCAGTTCATCCGGTCACAGCCCAGGGACGTTTGGAGGTTTGCGCTTTCAATGAAAATAGCCCTCATTGCTGTTTCCTTTGTAACTGCCTTCACGCTAGGCGCCAACACCCTTGGCTTCATTGAGCAGGTTTCCGGCCTGAGGGGCCTGGCAGTGCTCTATCTGATTGGAGGGATAGCCATTGGTTCCATATTCCTTAGTAAGGGAGTCATAAAGAGGGTGGGCCAGGAAATGTACCTGATGAGATACACCAATGCATTTGTGTCGCTCATAGTCTCTTCTGTCCTTGTGGAAGGCGCAACAATCCTTGGAATCCCTCTAAGCAATACTCAGACTCTCACATCAAGTGTATTTGGCACAGGCCTATCTTACAGAAACAAGCTGATGGAAATGCGCCCTTTTCTCATAACTGTTGCAACCTGGGTCATTTCTCCCCTATCAGGCTTGGTGCTTGGTTTACTTGTATAGTTTTCCCTCATAGTCAAATATGGTCTTCCGGGATATCTTTTCCGCATATGGCAAATATAGTCTCTGATACCTCCGCCTGTATTCTGTGAAGTCTGTAAGGTATGTAAGATATTCGCCCTTAACACGGAAGACGCCTGAGCCGATAAGTTCCATCAGCATTTCATGGAAATCCTTCCTGATGGTGTCCTTCTTGATTCCCACAGAATGCTCATAAGCCTCCTCCACCAGATTATCCATCATAAATTTCCTGCTAAGTGGAGGCTTAAGCATCAATCCCCTCGTCAGGAACATGGACCGCACGAAAAAATCAAGCTGGGGATGATACGGATGCGGAAAATACATGGAGACGCTGCTGCCATTTTCCAGGACTGGATCAAGGATATCACCTAAATTGTAACCGGCTCCCTTCATTAATTCCCCGGTTCGCGGGTCAATCATAAGGACAGGAAACCCGCCATCCAGGTTTTCTCCGGAATGGTCAACAGAAATAACTCTGACTGGCCTTGCGTTTGACTCAAGCCTCATGTTGACATTGTTTGTCAATTCCGTGACCGGTACCCTGTCAGAAAGCTTCCTGAATGATGAACCAACAAAGAAGATATAATCCGCAATTCTTGCAGAGGCTGTTCTCCTGCCTGTAACAACATACCACATACCTCCGGAAATTCCTGTTTCTAATGGTGCCAGATTAGGGTCACCTGAAACCTGGAATGCCTGGAAAACTGTGCTGATTAAACGTTGGGTCTCATACTGGGTTATTATTTCCTTTGTGGTCTGGCGATTTTCACTTATCAATTCTGCACCAGCTCCCGGAGAGCATCTATTAGCTCTATGCCCAGATTGAAATCTGCCTCCGCCATGAAGTATACTTTGAGGGTGTCTGAGTGGCACGAAATCTCACCCCAGAGTCCGGAGCTGTGGCTGAAGTAGATGCCACTCTTTCCGGATGCCCGTATGTCTAGACCCTCTGGCAGCCTCCTTTCCAGTTTGGCAATAATCTGGTCCCTTCCCCCAAAACTTCCTTTTATGTTGACTGGATTGATCCGTGCAGTCCACATCTCATCACGCTTGGGATTGAATGACTGGTATACCTCCTGGTAAATTGAGGAATCATAAAGAATACCCTGAATTGAGTCGAAAATCAATGCACCAGCCTCCCTGATATAACCCTGGCAGGTTATCTTCATATCCATGGAGAATGTGACTTTACAGCCTTCACTTCTGAATCCTAGAAATACAGGAATAGAAGCTGGATCTCCAGAGTACTTTTCATACATCTCCCTGGATATGTTTGAGTCTCCCGAAACTGAAACGATGTTTTCCCCTGCCCTGGAGAGGACAATATCATATAATTTGAAGCCGTTCTTTGACGCAACCTGGCTTATGTCTTTAAATGCTTTTCTTGTGGCCCTTATTGACATCGGCAAAGTTTGCCCTTTCTTCTTCGAAATGAGGTTACTGTTTCTCGACATAAGGATCCTGAAGCCTTCACCTACTGGAACTGCAAGGGTACGGGTACTTATGTTGGCCGGAACTAGTGTAGAAACTTCACTGCCTGTATATGTTACCTCAGCGAAAAATTTCCTGTCTCCACCTGACACATGGACATTCTGTGAAAAAATGTCAACAAACTCTTCCCTGTTCACTCTGAATAAGTATAGTTCCGGAAGTAAAATAATTTTTTAGAATTAGAGGTCTCCATTTGAAAGGAATTCCTGGATATCTTCTTCGCTGTAAGGGCCCTCCACCGCAACAGGAAGCAGAACTGATTCTTCGTGCCCTTCTTCCTCCAGGTCCTCGCTGAAATCCTCTATTCTCACCTCAAAGGTATCCTGGGAGAAATGTGGCTCTTCGACATCCCCCTCGGTCTCCTTGGCATAGACTTCATCAAACCAGATAATGTAGCTGTAGCCCCCATACCTGTAGACTTTCCTATCGGAAGAGTCCATGGTAAGCTGGCTCATGGGGTTCTCCGTCAGCAGGCCATAAATGTATCCCACCAGGATCGCCTCCTGGAATGTGCCCTGGCCGCCATACTCCTCATCGCCAAGAGTGTGGAACTCGGACATGATTTCATAGAGAAGCCTGGGGTCTAGCTTAAGCGTCATATGAACGCCACTTCCCTATAGCTGTAAGTGTAAACCATGGTTCCTTTCGTAATGGTGTTATGGTTGTAATACTTATTCGCTAGTCACAGTTGTCTGATTATTTCACTCATATTAAATACAGGAATTGATTCAAAGAAATATGCAGATGAAGGCCAAGATGAAAATACCGGCTTCACTGTGCCTTAGGTGCAGAGGCACAAAGATGCTTTGTGGCCTTTCTTACTGCCCTATTTCAGTTAAACAGCTGGTTCAACCCAGCCTTACAAAGATTACAGGCAACAATCTTGAGGGATCTTCCCCTCCCAGTGTTTTTGTCGGGAGGTATGGCTATCCCAAAGTGAAGATGTACCCAACAACCCCTCCGGTGCATGGAGACACTTCGCAATATGAGAATTCAAAGGAGTGGCTTGGCGTACCCATTGAGAATTTCCTTTCCATGAGGCTCTCAATGATCAGGGGCGGAATAGATGTAACGGTTGCCAAGGCTGCCGATCCGGACAGGCTTTTTCAGGAAATCCAGCTAATGGCCCTCTCAGAGAAATCCGTTGAGGTTGAGATGATACTTGATGGCAACATTTCAGGACGGGACGTAATACTTGATGAACATACCCCACCTATGGGACCTTCCGCTCCCCTGAAACGATTGACTGTGGACTACTCCAACCCTGGTCTACATGTCGAGAAGGTCTTTTCCGATACAGACCTGAAGGCAATGGATGCCATGGATTACCTCTACTCTAATGGCCAGGATGTTTCAAGAATTTCAAAAATACTCAGTGTAGGTGCCCTGGGCGAGAAGAAGGCCAGAAAAGCTGTGCCCACGAGATGGTCTATTACAGCGGTAGACAAGAACCTCTCTGATGACCTGGTGGAGAAGATCAAAGACCACAGGCAGATAGACAAATTTCTCGCCTTTGTCAGGGTTACATCAGGCAATCTTTTCATGGCGGTACTCACCCCATCCAACTGGATTTACGAGTGGGGAGAATCATGGTTCCCGGGTAGCACGTGGAACCAGTGGGGGGAAAACGCACACGTAATGATTGATTATGAAGGCTATTACGGGAGAAAGGAGTACCCAGATATTGGCGGATGTTATTATTCCACAAGACTTGCTGTGGCAGAAAAGTTCTCCAGCATGGGAAGGACAGGTGGAGCCATTACATGGAGAGAGATCTACCCGGGATGGAATCTTCCTGTTGGAGTATGGTATGTCAGGGAAAACATGAGGACTCTATTTGAACAGAAGCCACAGGAATTTGATACCTTGGACGAGTCTTTGAATTTTCTATCGGGATACATGAGGGTCCCCTTGGCCAAGTGGGTGGAAAAGTCCTATGTTGTGCCCACACAGAAATACAACAACCTTGACAGGTTCTTCAGTATTTGAACATGAAATACATAGAATACGACGTAAAAACGGCAATTTCAAAGTCGAACCTACCTGAGCTTGATTATGCAGTGAACCCTTACACAGGCTGTCAACATCGCTGCATTTACTGTTTTGCCATTGATTTCACCAAAATAGATGAGGCAAGGGAAAAGTGGGGAGAAGTTGTATACGTAAAGAGGAACCTCATGGAAGTCCTTAAGAAGCAGATAAAAGGAATGAAGCGGGGAATAACGGGGCTTTCGAGCATAACTGACCCTTACCAGCCTGCGGAAGCCATTTACGGCCTTACAAGGGAATCTGTAAGAATCCTTCTGTCAAACGGTTTCCGTGTTACTGTGCAGACAAAATCACCGCTTGCATCTAGGGATATAGGGCTCTTTGCCTCACACAGGGATCTCATTGATGTGGGAGTTACAATCACAACCATTGACCAGAAAAAGGCGCTTGAAATTGAGACACAGACGCCTTCCCCTGCACAGAGGGTTAGGCTCCTGGAGCGATTGCACAGCAACGGAATAAAGACCTGGATATTCATCGGGCCTATTATTAAGGGATTCAATGACTCAAAGGATGAAGTGGGAAAAATATTCCAGGTCGCGAAAGATAATGGCGCCAGGATCATTTATGACGCATATTCACCCTATAAGAATTCATCAGTTTTCATGAATAATGAATTCAAACATCCTGTCCCTGAACGAACCAGGGATACTGAATGGAGAGGGGATCTGGACAGGATGATGCTTTCCCTTGGTGACCAGTTCGACGTGAGGACAAACAGCCAGGACGATGAATGGAAAGTTGCGCGTGGAGAAGGTCTGGGAACCCTTTCCACAACCTGAATGCATTCCAAAGGGACAACAGTCCAGCAAAATATCTCTTATAACACCTTTAACAAGGCCATGTCCCTTAATTGCAATGAGATTGTGGAAGGTAGATCCTGCAAAGATGTGCGGCCTCCATCTATTGGGAAAACATAATGAAATTTACTTGCTGGACTTTTTCATTTCCAGAAAAGAAAAGCTACCGGATTGTTCGAAAACTTTATAATTAGGCCTTTGTCCCTTGAGAGAAGGCTTGACACGCTTGCACTGGAAATGATAACAAGAGGTTTTACCCTTAATTCTCCCATATTAAACACCCCTAGCCTTTCTTACCTTGGTGAACTCTCAAGTGTCACAGTAGACCCAGCAGCCAGTTATGAAGAACTTCTATCGAGATGTGGTAGGTGTCGGTCTTTGATCTCCCATGACCCTCAGAATAAGGTTCTCTGGTTGTCTGGTGCTTTGTGGTAAGATTCCGGCCATTTGGCGGGTTCAAACCCCATGGCAGACCTGAAGAGATTCACTGTCCCAGGGCCAAAACCCTGGAAGTGGTTATTTGAATAGACATAGACTTTCCTTATGTCATCTCCGAGCGATTTCACCTTGCCTGCCCACATCTCAATCACCGGGTTCATGTTCCTGACAATGGAACCGAAGGAACTTTCATTGATTTCCCGATCTCCGACAAGCCTGAGATAGATATGGTCAGAAGTAACCACGGCCGGGTTTCTTGCCATGGGAATTTCAGACCATGCCATGGTAACATGGTTTTCCTCAAGGAAATCATAAACACTATCTCTGAACCAAGAATTATCCCTGAACTCCACTGCAAATCTGAACCCAGCCGGCAGATCGGAAATAAAATTCTGGAAATCCCAGACAGAATTATCATGTTTCATGGATGGTGGAAGCTGGATTAGCATCATCCCTATCTTTTCCCTGATGGGGTAAATGCCCTCCATAAACTGTTCCATAATGAGAGTTGTGCTCCTAAGCCTATGTTCATGGGTTATTTCCCGTGGAAGTTTTGGAGAGAACTTGAATCCTGGAGGTGTGGATTTATGCCATTTTCTAGCCGAATTTTGCGGAGGAATGCTGTAAAAGGTTGAGTCTATCTCAACAGTGTCAAATACAGATGAATAGAATTCCAGGTAGTCGCCAGGCTGTATGCCCTTGGGATAGAAAGGGCCATCCCATGCCTTATAGCTCCAGCCTGAACAACCAACCTTTAAGTCAAACATCGGACACCTCCCTAGGATT
>JAKAUW010000010.1 GCA_021817455.1 Thermoplasmata archaeon
GTGAATTCAGTCCACTGTTCCCTCAGCTTCTGGTCGGATTGCATGAGCCTTGCAAACTCAATCGGGTTTGCAGGAAGGTTTTCACCACGATGATCCTTGGCAAACTGTGTAACGAGACCTTTCTGTATCCTGTTCACGAATCGGTTGGCACCGTTGAACTTCCCTCTCTTAAGCTGCTCTCCGATGCTGTTGAGGTTTCTGCCAAGTTCAGTCGCAGACGTTTTTCCTCCGTACAGGTAGGTCGCAGCTTCATTTGGCGTTATGTTGTATGCCAGGGCAGCATAGGCAGCCACATTCCTGGCTACCTTTGAACCTTTTCCGAGCCTTTCCCTCAGGGTATCGGAATAAGTCCCGTTGACCTTGAGGTCGTCCGAACCGGAAACGAGAGCCCTTGTGGCCTCCCTTATTCCGAACTCCGTCTCTCCGCCTGAAGATGAGCCCTGTGATTCACCCCCCTGTGCAGCTGTCACTTCCAATGGGATTTGGTAACTTGCAGGGTTTGGCGCGGGATTCTCGAAATTGAACGTCCCCCCGGGACCCAGGCTTCCGGAGTTGTTCTCCGGGACCTTGACCCCTGAACCCACAAGCCCTCCTACATGCCTGTTGAACTGCTGCAAACTTACAAGCACGTTGTCAAGGAAGTTTGTGTTTCCAAGTTCAGCAAGGATTTTTGAGAGCTCGGAAGATTTGAGCGTGCCCACCGGGTAGAGTACTCCCGGGAAATCCCTGGACGGCCTTGAAAGATAGTAGAATGTGCTATTGTCTGCAAGGCCGATGTACAGGTTCGGAGCTATGGGAATGATTCCAAGATTCGCAACTGGGACTGTTGATTTCTGGAAACTTGTCGATCCGATCAGGTTCGTTCTCCTTGGAGAGTATGCAGCATCGGCCACGCTGACATTGCTGAGACCCATCTGCTTGATGAATTCTGCCGCACCATGCGGATTGCTCATCAGGAGCTGGTAAACAGCGTGCGTATCAATGCCCTTGAGAAGCAGGCTGTGAAGATAGTTCAGGTCTTCCATTGCAAGCTTATAATTTGCGGAATAGAGCTGCTGATGCTGCTGAATCTGCCCGGCCGCTGCTAGTATTGCCTGTCGGTGCTGTTCAGTGTAACCGGATATGTTCTGGATGCTCTCCTCGCTCAGCTGGAACTGTTCTTCTCTCTTCCCTTCCTCGTGGCTGATTATCCTCCCAATAATGGGGATTCTCTTCTTTTTCCCCTGTGTTTCTTTCGTGATGAACTTAACGTCATTCGCCATCAGGCTTTCACTCCAACTTAACAATAAGATCGTGAAGTTATAAACATTCTCAAAAAAGGGCATATTATTGACTCCCGGAATGAAATCTACCTAATGCTGACTTCGGTTAACAGATTTTTTTGATAGAATTCCAATAATCAATGGAAGCCTTTAGGAAACGGAGTCATCGAACTTCCTTCTGGGCAGTCTTTCGGTATTCGTTTAGTCAAGTCATCTATCAGGAATTTTCCAAGACTTGCGAGGACTTAACTGCTGAATTATATGGTACTTAAAAAATTGTTCAAGTAGATTTACTCACATAGATCCAAAGAGACCCGATTGTCCTAATAGAAATTGGCTTTTTTTGCATCTATTAAGAGTTCCAGAGGCGAACATCCAAACAAATACCTACGCGAAATCGGGAAGGCTTATAAAATCGAAAAATTCCTAATTTACTTCAAATCTATATAAAGTGGAAAATTTGGATTTTTTGAAGAATAACAAATTTAAGCAGTTATTGCGATCTCATCCTCACCTGACCACTCGTTATCGATATCCTTTCCAATTGGTTCCCATGAAAATATCAAGAAAGTGAGCAGCACAACAATTGGGACAAACAACAGGAAGAGGAACGTGTTTTTAAGGCCGAAATATGCATGAGCATACGGGAATAAGAACAGGCCAAAGATTGTTCCAACTCGAATCATCATCTGTGCCCAACCAGTACCAGTACCTCTAATCCTGGCAGGATATGAAACCGAGGACTCTGACATCGGAAGAGGGCCAATTCCCAAGGTATGCACAAAGATAAACAAAGCAATAAGAGCAAATGCAACGAATATAGGCAAGTTTGAAGTCAGTCCAAGTGCCAGCAGGACAAGTATGATGAGAATGCTACTCACAATTCCCAGCTTCTTCATCCCAAGTTTCTGAACGATTGCCATCGCCAAGAGAGGTCCAAGAACCCCAAAGAATTGGAATATTGCACTGTACTCAAAAGACATGATTTGCCCTGTAACAAACAGAGAAGCTGTAATTATTGGCAGGTAAATAATGACGGCATAATACTCTATGGCCTGGATAGGTGATATTATGGTAAGAAGTATACTTCTCGTTCTGTACTTTTTTGAGAACAAGAGCTTTATTGCAGAAAAGGGCCGTATGTCTCTCATTTTCTTCCCCGTTTCTCCTGAGATTTCTGCTTCAATGCCATAGTTTTCTTTTAAGATCTGAACTGCGTCTTTCAGGTAACCCTGCGTGGCCAGCCAGATTGGGCTTTCTCTCATATAGATGTACCGTAGAACGAGCACAACAACTGCCATCCCTCCTCCTATCCCCGCTGCATACCTCCAGAGGTTATTTCCTGGGGAAAGGTAAGCAAGTACGAATATTATTAGAAAGTATGCAATAATGAAACCAGTTCCGTTAATCGACTGCCAGATAGAGACGTTCTTCCCTTTGCTGGAAAGTTTTGAATGCTCAGCAATGAAGCTTAGCGCGACTGGGAAATCTAAGCCGACCCCTGCTCCCATCATTGCCCTGAACAGCAAAAACATATAGACATTAAATGAAAAGGCGGCTCCAAAGGAACCTAGAATAAACATTATCATGTTTATAAGAAACATCTTGTTTCTCCCTATCCTGTCTGTGAAATATCCACCGACGATTGCCCCTATTAAAGCGCCAACACCCATGATTGCTGAAATTGTAGCGATAGAAATTGCTTTAAGCCCAAATGTAGCTGAAATTCCATTTACCCCGATGCCTAACGTCGCGAAAATGTAACCATCAAGAATAATACCTCCCAAGGCAATCCCCATAATGAGGTGAAAATTCTTCATTTTGACGTTTCCAGAATTTATAATATTTACTAAGTCTGCCGTGGAGCTTACCTTATACCCCATGAAAGGAAGACACCATTTTGCTATATAAATATTGTGTTTTGTGTATTCACTAATGAATTCTTATTCCTAAATAATTTTTAACAATGCCCTCTAAGATATATCGAATAGTCCCCAGAAATTATATTTTTAGAATGATGTCAAATTTACATTGGTTCTCAAGAATACAAGTGTGTATACACAAATGGAAAGTTTTAACTATTGACGACATATAATTAGTTATGGAAAAATGGGTAGACTTCAGTCATACATTTGATTCAAACATGCCTGTTCCAGACTGGCCTGGAATAGAGCGGCAGGAATTTACACTAAAGAGTTTCTATGTTGAACTAAATGGCTTGTGGCAAAATTACCTCTCTTTCAACATTCATTCCGGCACCCATATTGACGCACCATCACATTTTGATAACAGGCTGATTTCGTCTGAGAGTATAATGTACGAAGACCTGATTGGGGATTGTTTCATCCTGCCTTTAAATAAAAGTTCCCTGGAATCCATAGAAGTAGAGGAATTAAACAGACATAAATCGAAACTGAAGGGGAAGAGTATGGTGTTTATAAGCACCTTGTGGGAAGAGAAATGGGGAACCAAGCAGTATGAACAGGAATACCCTTTCTTAACGGAAGCAGCAGGAAATTTCCTCCTTGATCTGGGTATCAAAGTAATTGGTATCGATACCCCTGGCCCTGACGCCCCTCTCAGGAGTCCATTTAGGAAAGGATCTCCTTTGCATAAGATCCTGCTCACTGGTGGGTGCTACATAATTGAAAATCTATATAACCTCAAGGCGGCGAGAGACATGGTGGTTTCCGTTTTTGCCCTCCCTCTCAAAATAAAAGGTGCGACTGGTTCTCCAACACGGGTAATTGGAAAAATAGGTGTTTCAGCCCATGAAGAGTAACTTTTTGATATTGACAAGTACTGATAATGTTGCAACCGCAATATCAGATTTGAAAGCCGGTGAAGTTCTTATCGTTGATGGTAAGGAAATCAAGCTTCGTGATGAGATAAAACTGGGGCACAAATTTTCTGTCAAGCAGATTAAGAAGGGTGATTTTATTTTGAAATATGGCGAAATAATTGGCGCAGCGAGCTATGACATTTACCCGGGAGAACACGTCCATGTTCACAATATACATTCATTAAGAGGTGGCAGCAGTGGAAGACATTGATGGTCTCACTGGTTACTGGAACGCAGACAATTTGGTTGGCATCAGAAACCATACCGCAATAATTGGGCTATCTCCATTTTGCTCTCAGGCTGTCAGGCTTATAAGCGAGCAGGTTTTCGGCACCATACCTATGGCACAGATGCATGGAAGAAATGAGTTGGGCCTTAACCTGGAAAGGTTCAACAGGTCCATGCTAAATGTGACTTTAAACCCAAACGTAGCCTCCTTGCTTGTTGTTGGGTATGAGCCAAAAACAACTCAAAGATTCGTAAACGAATTCAAGCTCAAATCTAAAAAACCCATTGAATCAGTAGTAACTTTGGAGATCGGCGGCATACTGGAGACGGTGAAGTCGGGTGCCAAAAAAGCCATGGATCTGGTAATAAATGCATCAGAAAATAAGAGGGAGCCTCTTCAACTGGGCGACCTGACTATCGGAGTCAAATGTGGCGGAAGCGATGCCACATCTGGAATAGTGTCGAATCCCGTTACGGGAAGAGTTGTTGACAAGATTATTGATGCTGGAGGAAATGTCATTTTTTCGGAAACGACCGAAATCATTGGGGCCGAACATGTTCTGGCAAAGAGGGCAGTCGATGAGTCTGTCGCAGAAAAAATAATCCGGACAGCAATGGCAAACGAAGAGGTCGCAAGGCATGCTGGGGTTGATCTCGTTGACATAAATCCTGTGCCCGACAACATTGCAGGAGGAATCAGCACGATTGAGGAGAAATCGCTGGGAGCCATCTCTAAAACAGGTACAAGGAAAATAACCGATGTAATCGATTATGCAGAAATTCCAGAAGGCCGTGGACTTTACTTCATGGACTCCCCTTCTGCAGCTCATGAAGTTCTTACGGCACTAGCAGCAGCAGGAACTCAGCTAGTCATATTTTCCACGGGTACAGGCAATCCTTCTGGAGGTCCGGGAACCGTGCCGATACTGAAAATTACCGGTAACCCGCATACTGCTTCGCACATGAAGGATCACATAGATCTTGATGTCAGTAAGGTACTACTGGGAGCTATGAATCTGGATGAGGCGTCTGAAATACTAATGGGGATGCTGGGAAAGGTCGTGAAGGGACGGCTTACCAGGGGAGAAGTGTTAAAGACTTGGGATTTCTCGCCTATACCTACAGGGTTGTAATGAATTGATCAAATCCCAATATTTTAAAACACAAATCTCGGAAGGATATTCTTTCGTACATACTCTAGTACATTGTTTTGGTGTTCCTCCATCTTCTGGCGGGCCTTCTTGGCATCACCAAGCAGGATAGCATTAACTATCTCACTGTGATCCAAGAAGTCTTCTTCTTCTCTATCTTCCACTGTGAACAAGGCCACTCTTATGAGGCTCAACTTGAGCCTTATCTCCTGTGTGAACTTAAGGATATATCTGTTATTGGAGTGAGTTGCTATCAACTGGTGAATAAGGCCATTCATCTCGGCCTTCTTAAGAAGGTCCTCGCTTTTAGAATTTTTCAGCATTTCAACTTTCAACATGTGATTTCTGAGTTCATTACGACCAGCGTCTGTTATATTCAAAGTACAGAGATAGGCTCCGTAGCCCTCTAAAAGTTTCCTGGCATCATAAAGCTCTTCAATCTCAAATTTTTCCAGATAGCAGATACTATAGCCCTTTTCCTCCTTTACAATCAGCCCTTCCTTCTCAAGAGAAACTAAAGCTTCTCTAAGGGGAGTTCGACTCATACCAAGCATATCTGCAAGCTTTTTCTGGTTTATTTTCTGTCCAAGCCTCAGGTTACCAGCTAGAATGGCATTTGTTATCTCTCTTCGCGCCAACTCAGAAAAGTTCGCATCTTTGCTCAATAAGGGGCTTATAATCCAGATAAATAAGTATTTACGTTTTTTAAACTGCGATATGAATTAGAGCCACTGCTGAATACTTTCAGCAATTCGCTGGAGGTTATACTCATTTTTTATCAGAAGATAAAGCAAAATCCTGGCTTTAACTGAACTCAGGATTCCTCCGGGTATGACTCCTTTGTTTATCAAATCAATCTCACTGCCCTTGAAGGAATAAGTCTGAGTTAAGACTTCTCCGGAGCCTGTACGTGAGCAAAGTATTATTGGGATAGACTTTCCGTATTCTTGCACAAAATCAGCCACTGATGACGAAACGTGCCCTCCACCAGTAGCTTCAATTATGAGTCCCTGGATATCCTCTTCCCGAAGAGCCTTAAAGATGATCCCATCGTCTCCTAATACTGATTTAACGATCGGAATGGTGGGTTCTTTTCCATTCGACAGTGGGAGGTGTATTCTTCTGTATGCAGGTTTCAACATAAACCTGACTTTGCCTTCTGATATCCAGCCAACTGGTCCAAGAGACGGAGACTTGAAAGTTGACACATTTTGTGTATTTGTCTTTTGAACAAAGGGGGCCAGGTGAATCTCACCGTTCATTACCACCAGAATCCCCGCCTCCTTTGACTGAGAGCTAGTCGCAACCAACACGGCCTCCAGGAGATTTAAATCGCCATCAGAGCTTATGCTTGTCGGGTTTCTCATAGCACCAGTAACAACTACTGGTTTGCTGCTATTTATGACCAGGTCGAAGAAGAAAGAGGTTTCTTCTATAGTGTCGGTTCCTTGGGTAACAACAACCCCATCAGCATCCGAATCGAGAATTTCCGAAATTCTAGTGGCGGCAGAGGTCAGATCTGAAAAAGTCAAGTCGGCAGAGGGTTTTAGCCTAAATGAAATTGTTTCCACATCAGCAATTTCTTGCAAGCCTTTCACATTCTTGACCAGTTCCTCCCCGCTCAATGAGGGTTTGACTCCATTCTCTCCGGTGCTGTTTGAGGATGCAATGGTTCCACCCAAAGATACTACCGTCACTCGACGTTTGCGAAATTGCCCATCCACGACAGTCGAAGTTACGGTTTTATAAAAATGATTCTCTTCGTTCTGGTGGGACAATCTCAATGTGGATAACTGCTTCAGAACGGGAACAACCTGTAGATTCCTACGGTCTGTATATGCCTGAACTACGAATTGAAACTCGTTATCTTCGAATCAGAAATGATCCTTTTTCAGAGGAAAATTGTAATGGAGTTATTACCCTTGGAGTGTTAAAGAAGCCCAGAAATCGCAATAAGTACTCAAATTTCTTCTCTTTGAATATACCTGTTGATAGCCCCTCTCTTTAGATGTTCAAAATCTCTGCTGTCTCTCTGGTTATCGTATGGTATTGAAACACCCTGGAAGTCCTTCAGACCGTCGACCACATCCTTCGACTCCAGCAGCCTTTCGAGGATTAGCTCTTCAGATCTTATGAGATCTGCCCCCTCTGGTGTAGTGGCTTCAGGAAGCTTCTCAAAGTATCCCTTCAGGAGTTCGTTTTCCCTAGTCAGGGCAGAAACCCTTGTTTCAAGGTACTTGGTGCTGAACCCCTCGGAGACTCCTTTGTTGTTGAGGTTCCTTATCCTCTGCTTAAGCTGAACCAGGCTGTCGAATACTACGTCTACCATTTCCATCAGCTGCCCAAAGGCTTCCTGGTCGCCAAAGTGTAGTTCAAGGTCCCTCAAAGTTTCCTTGACGTGCAGGATATAATCTACTTCGAATCCCGTGTAGGAGGAAAGTTTGCTGATGCCGTTCTGCAAGGCCTCTATTTCGGTGTCGGGAAATGGGTACTCGAG
>JAKAUW010000013.1 GCA_021817455.1 Thermoplasmata archaeon
GGTGTTATATGTGCGGTGTTTATCCTTATGACAGACAGCCCACTCTCATACATTGATAGAAGTGGCTCCCTTTTAAAACTGGAGGGCCCAATAGTTGCCACAATCTTCGTGCTCGACACGATACAATATATTCTGAATCTATTTAATTCTGAACAAGCAGCTTGAAATCTTTTCACCGCTATTAACTGCGAATTTAATGTAAGAAGCTGCCAGTATGGAATTCTCCGTTGAGTATGGAAGTTCCAATTAGCATTCCAAGATATTGCGACACATCGTTTTCAAGCAAATACATGCTGTCGATCCCGCTTTCAAGCACTAGTCCCACCTCTGTCTCCTTATATTTTTGAAGAACCTGGAATTCTTGGGCTTCCATCTTCAGTGTTTTCAGGTTCCTTCTGTTGTATCCATAAATGATGCCTTTCTGAGGTTTCAGGGCATCAAGAAATGCCATGTCATGAAATTCAACAAGTGCTTCCATTCCCAGAGATATAGCGTAGTTGCTCAATTCCCGCGCCTTTTCAATTCCCAGAAAATCAAGTATAAAAAGTACTGCATCTGCTCCTGAGTTGAATGCATTCCGAACCATGAGTTCACTTGATACAAAGTCCTTGTCGAGAATGGGAAGATTGAGTTCCTGCACCACTGTAATGTCGGCATAATTCCCCAGAAAGTGGTCCTGCTCCGTTAGAATGCTTAAGCCTGCAACACTCTGGAGATCTGCTTTCCTGAAATATTCAAGTGGGCCAATATCTTTTCCAAGATTAAAGCCAGATGGCGACTTCCTCTTGAATTCTGATATTATCCCAGTTTTTCCATGCTTCTTGAAATTCAGGAGGCTATCTTTTAGGCTGATAGGGCCCCTGATGCGATTGTATTCAACTGGTTTCCGCTGCCAGTTCCTGGAATAGATATGCTCAACTATGCTCACTGATAACACCAATGAAATTCCTCATTATTTCCCTGCCATATTGTGAGTAGTAGCTTTCTGGATGGAACTGTAAGCCAAATTTGCGGCCATCTTCTGAGTGGAATGCCATAGCTGTACCGTCAGTAGCGGAAACTGCATCTACAATTATGCTGCGGTTAGGCTTTATTGCAAGCGAGTGGTACCTGACAGCGTTGAATCTCCCCGGGATTCCAGAAAGCAACCCTGTTCCAAAATTCTCCATGGTGTCTATCTCCCCATGCATCAAGGTGTCTGTTCTGTAGATTTCACAACCAAGATAATATCCTATTAGCTGATGGCCAAAGCAGATTCCAAGTGCAGTGGGGAAACCTTTTTCCAGTAGCTCCAGACCCATCCCCCTATCTCTCTGATTTACAGGATTTCCAGGTCCCGGTGAAATAATGAGCGCATCATATTCTCCTGAATCGACGTGATCAATATCAGCACTACTGTCAACCACATCCACTCCCAACCCTTCTCTCCGAAGAAGGTCCACTATGTTGAAGGTAAATGAATCCTTGTTATCAAGCAGCATTATGCGCAAATCAAACCGCCCGCCAATATTGTGCCGGCTTTGGCAATTATTTCATCCACTTCATTGCTGGGGTTGGAATCCTTTACTATGCCTGCTCCAGCCTGAGTGTATGACTTTCCACCATTTTTGAAGGCTGACCTAATGGTCAGTGCCATATCCATATGGTTTTTCCCCATGATTCCAACCGTACCGCCATAAGGCCCCCTCTCCGTGGTCTCATATTCATCGATAATCTCTATGGCCCGGACTTTTGGAGCTCCGCTTACGGTACCGGCCGGGATTAGCGAAGAAAAGATGTCAAAATTGCGCTTTCCTTTTGCGAGCTTGGATTCTACACTGCTTGTCAGGTGGATAACTGAGTAAAATTTCTCCGGTACCATGCTTCTGCTAACATTTACGCTGTCTGTTGAACTGATTCTGGAAAGGTCATTTCTGGCTAGATCCACAAGCATCCGGTGTTCGCATAGTTCCTTGTTGTCAGAAAGCAGCGATGCGACAAGATTGGCATCAGTGTTGCCGACCCGGTTTCGTGTGCCGGCAATCGGGTTTATGGTTAAATGCTCGCCATGTTTGGTGAATGCATTTTCCGGCGTGCTTCCAAGAATTTCCAAATTCCCCATTTTGTAATAGTAAACATATCTGGATTTGTCATTGAATAGGAGGTGCCTGAGGATTTTCGGGCCGTTGAACCACTCCAGGTTGAATCGATGGGACATCACGACCTGCAAAGCTTCTCCATTCCTTATCCGTTCCCTTATTTCCAAAATGCTCTCTTCAAGCTTTCCCCTTTCCAGGGGTGGTAAATCAACTCTCTTCCCGCTAACATGTAATTGGCGTTCCTCTGTTCTTATAAAACTGCCAGAAACAGTCTCGGACGGGAGAATGGCTCCAATGAGTGGCCACTCTTTTCTGTGTCTGCTTTTGACTCCAAGTGTATCCTGAACGAGGCTGAATGAAGTAAAGATAGGAATTTTGACATCTCCCTCTTCAGATTCATCCATGAGTTCTGGGATGGTTTCATCCAGAGCTTTTCTTGCACTTCCATTGAATAGAAAAGGTTTATCATCAGTCTTGAAAAGGAATTCTTCGCCAACTAATCTATCCTTGTCGCTGAACCTGCAGAAATATGCAAAGTTCGCACCCTGCTCCTCGAGTTCACCTACTTTGTTGATAAGTGTCTCCTTCAGAACGGATCACCTCCATGAATTCTATGATTTTTTTGTGGCTCTTTCTTCCGGGTGTTTCCTCCAGGCTGCTGCTTACATCTATAAAATATGGGGAGTACAAGAGCAGTTTTCTTAGGTTTGAAACAGAAACTCCCCCTGCAATTCCAATGGGGAGATTTTTCATATTGCTGACCCTTGCCGTGGCAGAATCCAGGGCGTTTCTTCCATATTCCAGCAGGACAAGGTCTGCACCTAGCTTTATTTTTTCAATCCCTGCATTTAATGGAGATGGCTCCTCCTGTGCAAATACAACAGAAATGACTTTTCGGCCTAGTTCTTCCTTCACATAATCAATCTCATCTGCTCCATGCTGAAAATGCAGTTGCACATAGGATTCCCCGGAATGTATAGCCATAACGTTTTCCATTTCCGTATAAACGCCAGCTACGGTAGCCCCCATGGAGGACAACTCGTTGACCACGCTTTCACTTCCCTTTCTTGGAGATCTGTCTGATCTAACGATTCCGATGATGTCTGCGCCCTGCTCCATGGAAAATATGGCGTCTTCAGTGTTTGTTATTCCGCAAATCTTCACTTTGGGCTCATGCATCAACAGCGACCTCCACGACTTTCTGGATATGTTGATGAACTATCCCCGATAAGATGGTTTCAAGTGCGCTTCTGTAGGCTTCAATTATATCAGAGGATTTTCCATTTATCACAAGAGAAAGCGCTGCATTGATGGCTATGTACCTAGCGACGTTCGTGTTTGCGCCCGCAAGCCCTTCCATTGCCAAACTGAACGAAGTCTCCGGGTCTAAACTGGAAATGTGTTCTAATCCAATCTTTTCCCCGATTATTTCTTTAGGTCTGATCACCATCTTCCTGGCTTTGCCTTTGGAAATCAGCACAACATTGGTGTTGGAATATGGTGAGACTTCATCCATCCCGTCTTCTGAATAGATTACGCATCCTCTCTTATTGTTGTAAAGAATAAATTCCACGTAAATTTTAGAGATCTCTTCATGAGTAACTCCAAGCATCAGTACATCTGGGTCTGCTGGATTGGTAATAGGTCCGAGATAGTTGAAAGCAGTCTTTGCGGGAATCATTTTCCTTGCCCTTGCAAACTTTGCAAAACTGTCGTTGTATTTTGGTGCAAGTATAAATGCAAAAGAACTGTCCCTGATCCTCTTCTCCAGAGCGGCCTGGTCCATTTGGAAATTGTACCCCAGGAAGTTTAGGAAATCTGCACTTCCTTTATTGCTGGTGGCTCCAAAATTTCCATGTTTGGCAACCTTTACGCCCATGGCGCTTACTACAAGAGCTGCGGCAGTACTCACATTGATGGTATTCTTGCTGTCACCCCCAGTGCCCACAATATCCGAAACGCCCTGTATCTTTGATAAGGTGGCCCTTTTCTTGATTATATTGGCAAGCTCCCCAACTATCGAAGGCGTGTTTCCACTCTCGTTGATCTGCCTCAGAAACTCAGCCTTTTGCTCATCAGTGGAGTTATCCAGGATTGAATCTATTGCTGATTTCAGTTGATAACCACCAATCCAGCTCTCAGTCCGCATTTAGAGGAGCCTCCCTAACCGATACCTGGAATTTCCTGAACCCTTCGAGATCCCGATTCTTCAGATACTCCACAAGCAAGCTTCCTATAGCGACTCCACTGCTTCCAAGATCGAGAACCTCTCTAATCTGGGCTGTTGTTCTGATTCCGAATCCAAAATTAATTTCCCTCCCGGGTAGAAGATCAAGAATCCTCTTGGATACTTCCTCAAGATCAAAGGGCATATCTATTCCGGTCGAGGGTTGCAGGCCATAGTAAATCCAGGATCTTGTCATTGAGGACACAGAAATGATCAGGCCATCGGGTGTCGCAGGGTTGAAAAAAGGTATGAAATTGAAGGTTTCCTCAATTTCCGGAATAATCCGGTCACTTTCTTCGGAGTAGTCTGTTAGAAGATCAGGGACGATAACTCCCCTGAAGCCGTCATCTTTCAGGAACTCAGCAAAGCTAATGCCTTGTTTGCTAAATTTTTCATAATAGCTAAGGGCATAGGTTGGAATGCCTTTTCCATTCAGAATGCTTGTGTATTCCAAAAGATGGGAAGGAGTATAATTCTTCAGGGCCACGGAATGGGTGGCCTTTATAATAGGGCCATCATAGAGGGGGTTACTCTCAGGTATGCCTATCTCTACATATTTCACCACATCAGGATCCACAGCTCCCAGAAAGGACTTCAATATTTCAGTGGACGGATAATCTGCGGTAAAATACAGGATCAAAGGCGTCATGAAATTGTTCACCTCTGGAAAATCGACATGTCGAGAAGGCCATGTCCACTTACATTGACGAGTATTGTCTCTCTGCTATTCCCGTTGGCCCTCGCATATTCTATTGCTGTGGCAATGGCGTGGCCTGATTCCGGTGCTGCAACAATGCCTTGGCTCCTCGCAAAAAGTTTCAGGGCATCAATAACACTACTTTCAGTAACATCACTGGATTTTATCTTACCAGAATTAACAAGCATTGAAATGGAAGGTGCCGCGCCATGGTACCGAAGACCCCCTGCATAGATTTTCTCAGGGACAAAATCAGACCCAAGTGTATACATCTTTATTGAAGGAAGGATCTTAGCCGTGTCCACATAATCATACTTGTATTCGCCCTTGGTGAACTTTGGGACTTCAGATGCCGTTGAAGCGAAAATCTTTGCTTCCTTGAATTTTTTCATGAGGGGAAAAACAAAACCTCCGAAATTACTGCCTCCTCCAACGCAACCAATCATCACATCAGGTTCCTCGCCAAGAATTTCTAGTTGTTTTTCCGACTCCAGGCCAATAACGCTCTGGTGCGTCAGGACTGAATTGAACACACTACCAAGCATGTATTTAAGATCCTTCTCCAGGGCATACTCTACTGCTTCGCTGATTGCTATTCCCAGTGTGCCGGGGTGATCCGGCGCCTTAGCCAGAACCTGTCTTCCGAATTCTGTTTCAGTTGAAGGGCTAGGTACAATCTCTCCCCCGTAGAGTTCCATGATATTCTTCCTGAGGGGTTTTTGGTTGAAGCTAACCTTTACCATGAAAATCTTCGATGTTATCCCTGCCATGGAGGCTGCAACCGTAGTGGCAGTTCCCCACTGGCCAGCGCCAGTCTCTGTTACAACGCCCGTAGAACCTTCATCTCTCGTGTAGAACGCCTGTGGGATAGCCGTGTTGATCTTGTGGGATCCGGTTATGGTGGCCCCTTCGTATTTGACCAGGATCTTTCCCTTATAGTCCAGGGCCTTCTCAAGTCCATTTGCCCTGAAAAGGGGAGTAGGCCTCCCAATCTGAGCGTAAATTTCCTGAACTTCTTCTGGAATCTTGGTATACCTTTGAAAAGTGAACTCCTGTTTCAGGATGGTTTTGGGAAGTATCCGGTTCAGAAGCTGGATCGAAGAATTCTTCTCATCCCGATCTACAGGGGGCGGAAGTTGTCTCGGCAGGTCAGGCACCACGTTGTACCATTCATGAGGGATAATTGCCGTATCCTGTGTTGAAAGCATTATTTTTCTCATCAATGCGATTTATTTAAACATTAGTGTTTATTTTTCTTCATTACTTATATGAAATGCAACAAAGTTTCAATATACACTTTGTAAATATTACCAAGCATGAGTGAAATAATTGTAGTATCAACAAACTATGTACCTGGGCACCGCGTAAAAGAAGTAAAAGGTGCAATATGGGGAATAACTGTGAGAAGTCGGGGAATTGGCGGCAACCTAATGGCCGGAATAAGGAGTTTGGCTGGTGGGGAAATCAAGGAATATGTCGTCATGCTCAATGATGCCCGTAACCTGGCAATGGACAGGTTAAAGGAAGAAGCCCAAAAAGTGGGTGCCAATGCCGTTCTAGACATGAAGTTCGACACCTCCGACATAGCGCAGACTATGACAGAGATAGTGGCTTATGGAACTGCTGCCGTGGTTGAGCCACTTTCGGAAAAAGGGCAGGCTGTCAGTCTATCTTAGCACTCTATGGCTTTGTACCCCAGTGGATCCCTATGGATCCACCCATCAATCTTTTAAAACCTGCATCTGTGAATCCTGCGGTTTTTATTTTTTCCAGTATTGTTTCTTGAGAATGGAAATTCCTGACCGAATTCGCAAGATATGTGTATGATTTCGATTTAGTTGCTGTGTTTCCAATTACAGGGACAATGTGGTAGAAATAAATTCTGAATAGAACGGAAAATCCTGGTAGAGTTGGGTCGTAAATGTCAAGGTTAACGAATCTTCCACCACTCCTAAGGACGCGAAATGCCTCAGAGAGGTATCTGTCAACGCTCTCTAAGTTCCTGGTAAGATATGCGGATACAACTGCACTGTATGAGGCATCATCAAGTGGCATGTTTTCTGCGCTTGCTACGACAAACTTCGTTTCCGGAAGGATGGACGGGCGGAACATGCTCCGGGTTATGTCAAGTGAAGTTACCCTGCAATCAGGGCAGCGGTCCAGAATCATTCTGGTCAGTTTTCCCGTACCTGCACCGCAGTCAAGGACATCGCTTGATTTCTTAAGATCTAACTTCTGGAGCGCATACCTTCTCCATTTCTGGTCCATGCCTGCCGATATAATGCTGTCAAGAAGATCGTACCTGTCCTGGATGTTCTCGAATACCTGTTTTACAAGGTCCTCTTTCTTTATGGAAGTTACTGGCATCAGGTCACTCTATGAGTTTTGCAAATTGCGCGTGAGGAACACGGTCAATATAAATGATGTTTTCACGGTCAACGTAAGAGTTCCTGATAGCAAGGTCGACAACATGCTTGCCCACAAGATTGGCAATGGTGCAGAGCCCCATGGATGAGAGGAACGTTTCATCTGACACCTTTGTTTCGCCGTAGAATTCAGGGGCAATCTTCAGGTGCAATTTCCCTTCGCGGATTTCGCGGTTAACGAGATCAGAATCAGCAGCAGCCAGGAGGATCTCCCCCTGAATATGCTGGATTTTCATGGTTATGCCTGCACTCATTTGATCACATCTAGTTTCCTGTAAAATGGTTCGTATACCTGGCCAGCCGCCTTGAGTTTGGTAATGGCTTCCAGGGCCCTTTCCTGAGTCAGGCCCTTAGATATGGACAAAGCAATGACATCATCGATTTCCGCCTGATGTCTTTCCTTCTTGATCTCCTTAATGATGTCGAACACGAGTTCAAGGTCTCCGCGCTGTTTTGAGCTGGTTCCAGAATAGAGGATATCTATGTCGACCTCTCCGTTTGTCATAGACACGTCTTTGAGATAGTAGTCCACCACTTTCTTGGCAAGCAAAGCGTCCTCGGAAGTCACTATGGGTGAGAGTCTAGCTTTTGCGGCAGCCTCGGCTAGCCTTATTGTAGATTCAAGCTGCCTTGCGGTTATGGGAATGGAATCAGCACTGCTGTTTCTAGTCTTGACATATTCGTCTTTAAGGAGTCCAATGGCATCATCAGAGAGTCTGGGAAAAATCCTGGTTCTTGCGTATGATACGTATTTTCTGATAGTTTCCTTGTCTATGGGCGGGGAAAAGTCCTCTTCTTCCGGAACTTCAAACTCAAGGATTTCATTAAGCTCAAGGCTCCTGTAAATTTCACCTACCCTGTGGGCTTTAAGCACATGCTCTGCCAGCCTCTCATCGTTGCCTCTTTCAGGCTTGTCAATAATCTTGAAGATTACGTCGAATCTTGAGAGCAACGGCGGTGGGAAATCTATCTGGTCAACAATGCTCCTGTTCTGGTCGTACCTTCCGAATTTTGGATTGGCTGCCCCAAGTATGGAACACCTGGACTTGAGTGTAGCCATAATTCCGGCTTTAGACACGGTGATGGTTTGCTGTTCCATAGCCTCGTGCATCGCAGCAGTGTCTTTTTCATCCATTTTGTCCAGTTCATCAATGGCCGCAAATCCATTGTCCGCCAGTACCAGTGCGCCCGCTTCAAGGGTCCATCTTCCCTCACCAAAATCATCTCTCACAGCGGCAGCGGTCAGTCCTGCAGCACTGGAACCACGGCCGAATGCAAAGACACCACGGGGGGAAATCTCAGTCATATACTTCAAAAGTTGTGATTTTGCAGTGCCTGGGTCACCTACCATAAGAATATGGATATCACCCCTCATTGTGGTGCCATCCTTCATAAATTTCCTTACTCCTCCAAACATCTGGAGTACAAGGGCAGTTTTCACCATCTCCATGCCATAAATGGTGGGGGCAATCGATGAAGCGAGGCGGTCTATAATTTTTGGCTCTTTGGCGAGCCTCATTATTTCCTGTTCATCCTCGATAGAGATATTCACTTCCTCCAGTTCCTTAGACTTCTTGTAATTGACCGCATAGAAGTAAATGTCATATTCTGTAAGCATGATGTTCCCAGAACGTTTCTGTTCGGCCCTCAGTACACCATCCACTGTAACACGGTCCCCGGGGAACAGTTTGCCTGTAACATCATCTTCCATGATTACGCTGATTCTCTGGGGTTGCGATCCTCCCTGCATCGTCTCAGGGTTCTCCTGCAGCTCTACTTTCTGGATATCGACAAATTCTGACAGATCCGGATTCAGCTTGAACTTTGCCTTCTGGTGGTCTATACCGCTTTCAAGGTCATTACTGCATTTCTGAGGTTCGTCTAACTTGCCCCTTTCCTGGTTTACATAGGTCAACTCGCCACAGACACTGCACACAAATGCAGCTTTCTGAAGCCTCGGAAGAACTTCAGTATTCTTTCTTATGATTCCGGTAATGCTCAGAAGCTTCCCGATATCCGGGCTCCTTAGCTGCCTGATTTCTTTCCTGAAATTGGGGTCTTCACTGACATCATAAAGCCTGATGTTGATCCTGGAAACCTGCACCCTTTCTGGCCTAACTAATTCCCGAAGGACTTCTTCCCCAAGTGTAAAGTACAGCTCAGGCTTTTCAGCTATTCCCTGGTCAAAGCCCGTGATTCTGCCGAATTCTGATATATCTTTAAAATTAATGTAGATTGATTTCTCCTCGGGATAAATGGTGCTAAGCCGGTTTATTTTGTCCATATAACCATATTCGGAAAAGATCCTCAGCCAGCCTTCCCTTATTTTCTGCGGATCTTCAAGAAGAGAACCAATCATTGCCTTAACGCATGTTCACAGCCATTAAAATAAATTTGTCAAAACTGTAGCTATTGTAAACAGAACCTATTGTTTTGAACCCATGATTCACAATACAATGGATAGTGAAACAGAATCTGAATTATCTGTCAAGTGTGGTTTTATCAATTGCTAAAAAAATTATATAGCCTTGGAAACATCTCGTACGGCTGCCGTCGTAGCTCAGCCTGGTAGAGCGTGTGCTTGGTAAGCACAAGGTCGCGGGATCGAATCCCGTCGGCGGCTTCAATCCAGCGAATCCTGATTTTCTGAATTACTTGCATGAATTGTAAATGTGACTGCCTTACCATTATACGATTCAAGGGAGAGAATGGTTATTTTGTTACGGTGGCCTATGCGTGGAATTATATTTGTGAGAGGATTAGAATAATCCCCTTGTCACAGCATTGGTTAGGATTTCAATACTTATGCATTGCCGGACACTACAATTAAAGATGGATTATCTGATATTTTTTTCTGAAACTCCTTCTGGATCTGATCGGCAGGAATTTTCGCCACCATATCTTTAACGTATGACAGACCTGGGAATGAGATTGCATCCCAGAGGCAGGCCACTCCACAGTTGTTACATCCAACCATGCAGTTCTCGGGAAACATGACTACGGACTTTTTCTTTTCCAGATCAAAGCCGAATACATTCCTTTTCTCGCCACAGGTCACCACGCAGAGGCCGCATCCCATGCACTTGCTCTCGTCCACCGTTGGGTGCCAGTCGATATTTGACCTTTCCATTCCATGCCATATTGCAAATGAACTGGGCAGGTTACTGTTTGTCATGTATAACATTCTCCTCCAGATGAACAGAGTGGGTTGGGAATTTTTCAAGTCTGGCTGCAAGGTCTTCCTTCACTTTGGGGAAGATTTTATACTTTAAAACCACGCCCCGGACGAATTTTTTGGGGTCTTCAGGAAATGTTATGGCATTTTCTCCACAGAGTTTTCCGCATGTAGTGCATCCGATCACACATTTACCGGGATTCGCGACGGCAGGCAGCGAAGCCTGACTATCCCACCGGTACACATCATTTCCACATGTCAGCAGGCACATTCCACATCCGTCACACTTCTGCGCATCAACAATGGGGTACCATTCAACCATTCGCCTTTCGACCCCATGCCATGTTCCGTCGCCGCTCATACGTTAATTATACTGATTGTCTATATATTAGCACATACTAATAGTATCAAGCAAGAACCTTAAATAAAAAGAGATATTGATTTTACAATCCAGTTTCCAATACTGGTTATCTTCAGGATCGTGTGGGTAAGTTTACCCCAATTGTTAACACAGGAACCTGTGGTACAACCTATCTCAACTACATTCTACGGTTCTACCAGGAAATCTTATGGCGAAGTCTCAAATCTCGCTATAAATCTGATATGTTTTTTACCTAATTTCAGAGGTGTGGTAAGTGCAATTATACCTGAGAAAAGCAGGCAGGCTGAATATAGAAGTATGGAATAAATGGGCTGCAGTACTGTAAACAAAAATCCGCCAATGGCTAATCCTGCTGCCACATGACCGCTTCACAAGGCGCTAATTATCCCATTTCCCCGACCTAAGCTCTGTTCGCTTACAATAAATGGCAGCACTGCATGATCAGCAGTTCAGGATATGTCCCATAGTGCGGCTATCAATCCTATTATGGGCAATAATATGTACTTGTTCCCCTAGTCATAGGGCATAGTCAGGCCAAGGGTTAGTGCCGCAATTCCGATGTCAACTTATGAGGCCGCCAAGATGAATCGCTTATCCCTGGCCCTGTCTAAGGTTGGACCAGCAAGAAATGTCATGGAATAGATTCCATATTCAATGAAAAGGACAATACCTGCGAAGATTATGCTGCGGCTTATGAGGAAGGCGTAAGCCTGAATAGTGATCATGGTAAGCGTGTACCCTAGGCTGTATGCAGAACTCTTCGCACAGTAAGCGAGAAAATACTTGTTAGCGAGCAACCCTATAGGTCTGTCCACTGGAGGTTTTTCTCCGGCGGATATTAAATTTGAGATATCCAAAATCTGGCAGACTTACTCAACTGCAATAACCTGGGCTTCACGGTATAATGGCAGGGCAATAGTGCTCAGGTCGTGGCCATTCCTCAACCCCTTTATGATCTTCACCGGCCGCTGCATGGATTTGAACTCCTCTTGCACAGCCACCCTCAGTGGCTTGAAAAGATCATCTCCTGCACTTGCTATGCCACCCCCAATTATAATGGCTTCAGGGTCAAATATGTCTATTATGTTCACGATTCCAACTGCAAGGTAGTAAACGGTTTCTTCAATAATGAGCTGAGAAAGCATGTCTCCTTTATTCTTGAATTCAAAAACTTTCTTGGCATCAATGTCAGATGGTCTTATCTTGGAGTAGAGTTCAGATTCCTTCACTGCGGTTACATTCTCGGCGACTCTCCTTGCTATTCCTCTCCCTCCTGCCACTGCTTCGAGGCACCCACGCCTTCCGCAGCCACAGACAGGTCCATTTGACATAACAACCATGTGCCCCATTTCCCCAGCCATGCCGTGGGCTCCACGGTAAAGCTTGCCCCCAATGAATACTCCTCCGCCAATTCCTGTGCTCAGGGTGAGGTAGACAAAATTGTCATAATTCTTTCCGCTCCCAAAAATCCTCTCAGCTATGGTAGCCGCCGTCGCGTCGTTTTCAAGATATACCTTTGCCGCGAATTCATCCTCAAGAACCTTGCTAATAGCGAAGTTTTTCAAGCCTAGAATATTTGGGGAACTCAGGACCACTCCCCTTTCAGAATCAACAAGACCTGCAAATATTACGCCTATTGCATCAGGCTTTTTCAATCCTGATTTTTCAAGGAGAGTGTGGCCCATGTATATAAGATCCTCAGCAAGTTTCTTTCTTCCCAGATGCCTTACTGTTGGTTTTCTCTGTGAACTAATTATCTTGCCGGAATCGTCTCCAAGAACAGCGGAAATTTTTGTTCCCCCGACATCAAAACCGAGGATATATTTGGGCATGCAGAACTTGATTTTAAGAAAACATATAAAAGATGTCCATTGAAATGAATTTATGCAATGGCAGAAAAATAACTTATTATAGGTATCTTTCCGGGGTCACTGTTTCTTGACTACGAGCACCAGGTCATCCCTTCCTACCACGGTGACTTTGGCATTAGCATCCACTATGCTGCCATCCTCTGTCCTTGCTCGCCACTGAATCCCTTCAACAGATACTGTACCCATGGGATTTATAGCCTTCTTTACTAAGGCCGTTTTCCCAATCAGAGATTCAGAGCCAGTGTATTTTCTGGATCTGAGAGAGATTGCTATCCTTCTTACAAATAAGCCCACAACAATTGCTATTATGGCTATCAGTACAGCAGCAATTATATCGCCTGTGCCAAATGGTGATGGAGAATATCCGGGATTACCGGAAAGGTATGGTGAAGCTAGCATGAATGTTCCAAATAAGGTAACGATTACGCCGCTTATCAATGCTACCCCATGGCCGGTTTTCGCCTCAAGGAAAATGAATATTGCTCCAACTAGCACGAGGATTATTCCAACAAGCGATGCACTGACGATTTCTGCCCCAAGGAGCCCTAGTGCTATGAAGGCTATTCCAACAATGGTAAGGACAGCAGTGCCATGATATATGTCTGCAAGAATGGCTATGGATCCAACTAGAATGAAAAGGCCATCCACTGTTGTATTGCTTAGGAAACTCAGGAAATTGTCATAATAACCGGGGTTTTGCGTAACGACATTGTAACTACTCAGGTTCATTAATGCAAGGAAGCTGGTAAGGTTTGATGCATAGCCATTGACCAGGCCGTTAGAAATAGCCTGTGCTCCCGTGTAGGCAATATCCTGGGACACCATTATTTGGGCAGCAGTCACATTATGGTGGTTTTCCTGGGCGAGTGCGCCCATATATGAGATGAAGTAGTTTTCCGTATGGTTTTGCTCCAGGGAGGTCCCTCCCACAACTATTGGAGTTGAAGGTCCGATAACAGTGCCATTTCCCATATATACAGCGGTGGATGCAAGGGCAATATAGGATCCAGCTGAAGCAGCCCCGCCATAGGAAGGCACGTACGTGTAAACGGGAATGCCCAAACTCTGTGTTGCATTGATCGCATTAATGATCTCCAGCATATTCTGGAGGATCCCTCCAGGGGTGTTCATGTCGATAACCACGGCAACAGTGTTGTTCCTGTTTATTCCAGCCAAAGCGCTAGATATAAAATGTGACGAACCCGGATCTATTTCCTCATGGAGATTAAGAACGATGACATTCTGGCTTGTGGTGGCTGAACTGCTGCTTGCGAAGGAAATCGCCACAAATGAGAGGATGAAGAGAAGCACTATGGGTGAAACTTTCACTTCTCAATATATTCAGCTGATTATAAAGGTTTTATTGCCAAAGAAAAAGTGATTTATCAATGCAAACCATAGTGGGCGGAGATGATCAGAACTTCTATAGGGGACCTGAACGCCGTTGTGCAGGGAGAAAAGGTCAGATTAAACGGTTGGGTCCAGGACATTAGGCGCCTTAAAAGCATAGCCTTTGTTATCATGAGAGATCACACAGGAACAGTACAGGTTACACTAAAGCCAGATGCACTTTCAAATTACAATGAAGTTACTGAACTCAGCAGAGAGTCAGTTATAGAAATAGAAGGCAAGGTAGACAGAAAGTCCGGGGCAAAAGCCGGCCTGGAAATTCAAGCCCTCAGTGTAAACATTCTCAACATTTCACGCTCCCCGCTTCCATTGGGTATCGATGACCCCGTTGAAGCGGATTTCGACACGAGGCTGAATAACAGGTTCCTTGACTTAAGGAAGAATGTGAATAACGTCATATTCAGAGTGGAAAGCTCACTTCTCTGGGGAATGAGGAAATACCTCATGTCACAGAATTTTGTAGAAGTCCATACCCCCAAGATAGTTGCAGCTGCAACGGAAGGTGGGGCAGACCTTTTCAGGGTTAAATACTTCGAGAAAGACACCTACCTGAATCAGAGCCCGCAACTGTACAAGGAAATTCTCATGTCATCAGGGATGGACCGGGTATTTGAAGTTGGACCAGCATTCAGGGCAGAAGAGCATAACACTCCCCGGCATTTGAACGAGTTCACTTCTGTAGACATTGAAATGAGTTTTGCTGATCACAACGATGCAATGGCAATGCTGGAAAATGCGGTAAAATCTGGTATAGAGGAAGTATTGAAGAACAATGCGGATGCACTGAAGCTTTTGGGCAAAGAGCTCAAGGTCCCAGAGGTACCATTTCCAAGGATAACTTACAAGGAATGCGTGAAGATACTAGAAAAGAAAGGTTCCACATTCAATTATGGAGAAGATTTCAACACCGAGCATCTGAAGGAAATCGGAGGAAAATTCCCTGGTTTTTACTTCATCACTGAGTGGCCCGCAACAGTACGCCCCTTTTATACAATGCCAAAACAAGACGATCCCTCGCTCACCAATTCCTATGATCTTCAGTTTGGCGAGAAGGAAATAACTTCAGGCGCTCAGAGAGTGCATGATCCAGACATGCTTGAAAAAAGATTTATGGAGAAAGGCTTGAACCCCTCCGATTTCGAGTTTTATATAAAGGCCTTCAGGTACGGCATGCCCCCGCATGCAGGCTGGGGCCTGGGACTCGAAAGGCTGACTATGATTATATTGGATATACCAAACATACGATCGGTCACTCTATTTCCTAGAGACAGAACGAGAGTTGTTCCCTGAATATTTCCTCCCTTTTTCCTCTTCTCCAAAAGCTATCTGGTCAAGTTCTTCGCCGCTGGCAATTTCTAGGTCATCCCTTGAAAATTTTCTTCCTGCCATCTATGACCAAATGATGTAGTGAATCCAATGTATATATATCTTTACAATTGAGAATATCCCATTTCGCAAAAGGCTGAAAATAAAATAAGCTTAAGTGCCTATTCCTTGGCATGGGCGATAAAACCGAAATCAGGAAGGTCACAGTCATCGGCGCAGGAAATATGGGAGCCGCAATCGCGGAACTTATGGCTTTCAATGGATACCATGTCAACCTCAAGGATCAGACAGAATCATTGATTTCAGCCGGCTTGAAAAGGATTGAAGGCTTTGCAGGAGGGCTTGCCAAATTTGAGGAATCAAAGGGTTCCAAGGAAATTCAGAGAATAGAGAAAAACGGCATCAAGCTCACAGAAGACCAGAAAACAGCTTTTCTGAAGAACAATGCCCCAACGTTCACGAGCAAACATGTTCAGGATTTGTTGAAGAGAGTGAAACCTGTTCTTGATTACTCTGACATAGGGGATTCAGATCTGGTCATAGAGGCGGTTTTTGAAAATCTCAAGGTAAAGCGGGACGTATTTGCTGAAGTTTCCAAAGTTGTCCCAAGCCAGTCTATTATTGCCTCAAACACCTCATCAATAAGCATAACATCAATAACATCAGGAATGGAGAACCCTGAAAGAATGCTTATCACACACTTTTTCAACCCGCCATACACACTTCCACTGGTGGAAATAGTTCCTTCTATACATACCGAACCGGCGGTGGCTGAAACGACAAAGCAATTTATATCTAATCTAAGGAACCACAGGGGCCCAATGGTTCCCATACTGGTCAAGGAAGTTCCAGGATTCGTTGTAAACAGGATGCTGGTTCCAATGATTAATGAGGGTATTTTCCTTCTGGATGAGGGTGTTGCATCCCCTGAAGACATAGATTTAGCTATGAAGAAAGGGGCTGGAATGCCCATGGGACCACTTGAACTTGCTGATATGGTTGGTCTGGACGTAACTCTTGACGTATGCAACCTGTTTTACCAGCAACTCGGGGATCCTAAATACAGGCCTTCGGTTCTGCTGAAGAAAATGGTAGATGCCGGGTTCCTTGGAAGAAAATCAGGTAGGGGTTTTTACACCTACTGAAGTCTTTATTTTACCTGCTTAAGGTCCTTAAGCTGTTTGTTTACAAGAACTACAGTCGGGCTCACTATATACTTGGATTTTGAAATTCTTGCAATGGAAACTAGCGCACTTCTGTTCCTGTTAGTCTTGAAGAACCCCTTAACTTCCTTGATAAGGGTCTTGCTTACCATTAGCTCCACATATATCTGGTTGCCCATGTGGAACCATGTGGCTATTATGGAGCCGCTTTCTACGTTTTCCACGTCCTCCCGGTCTATCTCAAAATCAAATCTTTGCCCGATTTCTATTTTCAATTCACTGACCTTGCAAGTATAGAAAAAACTGAATTATTTAAGCTTTTTCTGTATGTTGCGTATTTCAAAGAGCTTATATATTGCCCTGAAAAATAATGAAATGGCATTTCTGCCATTAATGGCTCACTCTTCGCTTTCTAGTAGTTTTATATTCAGGAGCCTTTCCAGTTTTCTTGCAGTCTTAATTTCCGGGAGTAGGTCACCCCTTTCTATGCTAGAAATGACGTTCTTCTTCTCAAGAAGCTTTGCTGCAAGTTCATCCTGGGTCAATGAAAGCTTTGCTCTTGCGCTCCTTATGAGTTCAGCGTATTCAGGAACAACATCCAGGCTCTCAATGTTGTCCCTGGGCCTCTTTCTTGAAGATGGCCTGGAGGGAGGAACAACAATCCTCTTTTGTGGTATCTTGATGGGTTCCAGGTTAGTATGGGCACTCGGTGTTGAAAACCTCGTCCTGATACTCTCCGCGGGCGTTCCCAATCTTGCGCATGCATCGCATACACTCAAAACAGCTCCTTCAATCCTGACCTTTTCTAGTTGTGGAACTTTCTTCCCGCACATTTCACAATCCATTTTGATCATAAACATATCAAAATCAGATTTAATAAGTTAATTCAGGTGTGGAGATCCAGGGACACATATCTTTTTTAGCTGACTTTGCCTACTTGTGGCATTGGATATAGCATCGCTGGGCATTGCCAAAGTACACGGAAAACTATACACTGTTACCAAGTACAACGATTCAGTATACGGCGAGGACATCAAGAGGATAGAGAAGGCCTACTTCCGTGAGTGGGAGCCCAAGCGAAGCAAGATCGCAGCAGCAATTCTGAAAAGAGTCAAGGAACTTCCATTCAGGAAAAATTCCAGCATTCTTTACCTAGGTGCGTCGACCGGCACTACGACTACACATCTCTCTGATATCTGCACTGAGGGCAGGATATATGCTGTTGAAAAAGCTTATGATCCATTTGTAAAACTTATTTCCCTGGCAGAACGGAGAGAAAACATTTACCCAATCTTAGAAGATGCTTCTATTCCTGAAAGATACGCATTTTTCATGGATAATATAGACATAATATACCAGGATGTGGCCCAGAGAAATCAGGTCCAGATATTCAACGCAAATGCAAAGGCATTTCCAAAGGTGAAAGATGCCATGCTTATTCTTAAGATAAGGTCGATCTCCGGCAAAGGGTCTGAAGAGGAAATCCTCAAGAGGGAGATGGCAAAGATCGAGAACTTCAGGCCATTGGAAGTCGTCAACCTCCAGCCTTATTCCAAGGCGAACTATCTGATCAGGCTAAAGAGGACCTGAAATCAATTTATAAAAAATTAGTATATCTCAGGGATGTCAGACTTTAAGGAGTTCTTCTCAAAAAACGCCGATTCCTATGCAAACAGTGATTCACATAAAAAAGGCGAGGATCTCAACCAGCTTGTCAAGGAAATCAAACCATCTGATTCAGACGTGGCCATAGATCTGGCATCAGGCACGGGTTTCACAGCCATGGGGATGGCACCTTATGTCTCGAGGGTTGTTGCCATAGATGGTACAAAGGAAATGCTGGAGAAGGCAAAAGCTATTGCAAATGAGAATGGAATCCGGAACATTGAATTTGCCATTGGGGATGTAATTCTACTTCCATATGAGGATGGCACATTTGACATTGCAACCTGCAGGCGTGCAGCACACCATTTTATAGACAAGAAAAAATTCCTTGCTGAAACATTCAGGGTGCTGAAGAAAGGCGGAAGGTTTGGCCTGGTTGATATGGCAGTGCCGGAGTCTGACCAGGATAATGTGTTTAACCAAATTGAAATTATCAGGGACCCATCCCACATTGCAGCGGAAAAAGTTGGAATCTGGAAGGCCTTAATGGAAGATGCGGGCTTCAAGATTTTAAATGTACTTACATCCGAGGAAGAGTATACTGTTGAGAAATGGCTTTCCCCGGTAAAGATGGAAAGCGTTGAAGGAAGGGAGTTGCAGACTTATCTGAGTAGGACCGCTGAAGAAAAGCTGTTGAAAGGCAATATTAACAGGAAGAAAGGCACTATCCTTAAGGAAAGGTTTGTGATAATTGCGGAGAAACCTTGAAAATAATGGTATCAGATGGAGGATAACATGTCATTAAGCACTGGGGAACTTGACCTTGAATTTTTTAAACAATCCGGCTTCCAAAAGAAGTCTTGCGTATCATGCGGCCATTATTTCTGGACTCTTGACAGCAACAGGAAGACGTGCGGAGACCCTCCATGTGATTCCTATACCTTTATTGGAAACAGCCCCGCCAACAGGCAGTATACCATCAAGGAGGTAAGATCACTTTTCCTAGATTTCTTCAAGGGGACCCATAAGATCATTGGCCCTTACCCTGTTGTACCAAGATGGAGGGATGATGTGCTCCTTGTCAATGCATCAATATACAATTTCCAACCCCACGTAACCTCAGGCCGGGTTTCACCTCCCGGGAACCCCCTCGCAATGTCGCAGCCTTCGGTAAGAATGCTCGATACGGACTTGGTTGGAGAAACGGGCCGGCATCTTACATCATTTGAAATGATGTGCCATGATTCCTTCAACTACAAGGATAAATTTGTTTACTGGAAGGAAGAAACTACGAAGTACTGCCACAAATTCCTTACCGAGGCGATGGGAATAGACCCTAAACTCATAAGCTATAAGGAGAAACCATGGTCAGGGGGCGGAAATGGCGGAAATGCCTTTGAAGTCCTCATTGCAGGTCTTGAAGTTGCCACGCTGGTGTTCATGGATATGGTCATTGATCCTGAAGGAACTGTAGAAATTGATGGGAACAGGTATTCCAAAATGGACATGATGATTGTGGACACCGGCTATGGGCTTGAAAGGCTTGCTTGGCTTTCCAATGGAACTGCCACAGTATACCAGGCCGTGCTGCCATACGCAATTGACCACATCGTCAAGAATTCCTCCATCAGGCAATGGGAACCTGAAAGCCTAGCGCTGCTGTCCCGGCATTCTGCAGAAATTGAGCCGTTCGATAGGGATACAGTGCTTGACAGAAGCTTCCCCGAATTAAAGAACAAGGGACTGGTAAACAGCCGTGAAGAACTGGAAAGGCAGTTCGATCTTGCAAAGGCCGTATATACGATTGCAGACCATACAAAGACCCTCATGATACTGTTTTCAGATTATGTTATACCGAGCAATGTGAAGGTTGGATATCTTGCGCGGCTGCTTATCCGGCGGGCACTCAGGGCCAAGGCGGAATGCAGTTACACAGGCTCTCTGTTTGACCTAATCAGGCTCCACCACCATCACTTGAAAGATGTAATACACAATTTCCCAGAATCGTTCATACTGGAAGCACTAAGCGAGGAAGAAAGGAAATACTCCGAGCTGGAACAGAAGGGCGAGAGCCTAATACTTAGGACCTTTGACAGGAAAGGCTCCCTTTCCACAGAAGACCTGGTAACTTTGTACGACTCATCCGGAATTATTCCAGAAACAGCCGCAAGGATTGTGCTGGAGAAAAGAAATGCAAGAATAGCCATACCTGGCGACTTCAACTCCCTCATCACATTGCTGCATGAAAAACCAGAGGCAGCTAAGAAGAAGGCTAAGAATTATCCAGATATCTTTACAAGGCCGCTATACTATGATGACACTTCGATAAAGGAATTCAACGCCCTTGTGCTTTATTCTAGCGAAAAGGAAATTATTCCAAACCAGACAGCCTTCTATCCTGATGGTGGTGGTCAACCAACCGACCTGGGTTATTTCACTTACAGAGGAAAGAGAGTAGAAATGCTGGGAGCCTCCAGGATCGGGCGCTCCATTGTGCACAAAGTCGAAACGGAAATACCAGAACATTCGAGAATCATAGGGCATGTAGATTACTTTAGAAGGCACAGGCTGATGGTTCACCACTCCTCGACCCATCTTCTGCTTGGGGTACTGAGGGAAGTTCTAGGAGAACACGTATGGCAGAGTGGGGTGCAGAAAGGCGTGGACAGGTCAAGGATCGACGTAACTCATTTCAGGAAACCATCAGATAGCGAGATGAGGCAGATTGAAAAGAAATGCCTTGAATATATAACACAGGGAAGGGCCATCGCAGTAAGGAACATGGAATGGAACAAGGCCATTACCAAATATGGGTTCAGGCTCTTTGAAGGCGGTGTGCCGGAGGGCAATACTATCCGAGTAGTGGAGATCGATGGGGTGGATGCTGAAGGATGCGGTGGCACACATCTCAAAAACACTTCAGAGATAGGATTTCTGAAGATACTGAAAGTAGAAACCATTCAGGAAGGGATCCAGAGGTTCACATTTGCGTCTGGCGAAGCAGCCCTTGACTATGTGCAAGAAATCTACTCAAACGAACAGTTCATTGAAAGTGAACTCACGACAGTTCCTGAAAAAGTAGTGAGTTCAGTTTCTAAATTGGTTGAGGAAAACCTGGAGCTGAGGAAAGGGAAGGAGAAGCACTTGAAGGAAAAAGTTGAGGCCGCAATAGCCAATGCACAGCCACTGCACATTCCAAACACAGAATCCATTTTTATTGAGGGCAGTTTTGGAGAAGATGAAATGAAGGGAATAATCAATGCTCTTTTCTCACTGAAAAAAGAGCTTTCTTTCGTCTTGAGCAGAACAACAGAATCCACAGAATTACGGATTGTGGCTTCAAAAGACGATGCAATTTCGATTGGCAGGAAACTGGCGGCAAGAATCGGGGCTTCTGTAGAGGGAAACAAGAGGCATGCGCAACTTTCCGGGCAATTCAGCATTGATAAAAGCTTAATAAGGGCAATTTTGGATCAACGTTGAAGCCGGAGCTAACCGATGTCTGATCAGGAAGATCGCAAAGTCATTCTCGACACAGTTTCAAAATATTACGATTATACTTCCTATGAAAATGGAGAAGACACTGTTACCCTAAGGGTTCCTGAGTTCCATCTGCAGCCTGAACAGAACTTCATTAAGTTATCAAGGGAACTTGACAAGCTTGGTTATCTTAGTTTTACCAGCACAGGCGATGTAGATGAAATCATAGTAATGCACAAGCCGGTCAGGAAGACAAAAACGGACTCAAGGATAAAGCTGGTTCTGCTGGCCACTACCATCGCTTTCGCCCTTTATTATGGGTATCAGTACCAGGTCAGCTACAAGGGCACCGGTGATTTCCTTGGAAACCTTGCAACTTCTCTGCTCTTCTACATGCTTCCCCTTGCGGTAATACTTGCAGGCAGGGAGGCTGCCAAATACGTTGCTATGAAGAAGAATGGAATGCAGTACCCTTTGCCCATATTCATTCCTAACCCTCTCGGCATCGGCTCAATGGGCATGATCAACTCACCTAACAGGCCATATGTAAGCAAGCGCGCAATGATCGAGTCTGGAGGATATTCCATAATCGCAGGGTTTTTCATATCCCTGATTTTTCTCATAATAGGCTCGCTGACCACATACAATTTCCCCCCATCCGCACCCATTGTCAATTCACAGGTCCAGACAGTGGGTTCTCCGCTAGTCCTGCAGTTCATTGCCAACCCGCTTATTCCTTCTAATGGTATTCTGGATCCACTTGCACTGGCAGGGTGGGCCGGAATTGTCATCACTGCTTTCAACGCGCTTCCCCTGGGATTCCTGGACGGTGGCCTTATCTCATCAGCCTTGTTCGGGAGGAGGTCTATTTACCTGTCGTATCTCTCCCTTGTTGTCATAATAGCATTAAGTGTGATTTACACTCCCTGGATAATACTGGCGGTGTTCGCGCTTCTTGTTGGTCTCAAGGGTCCACAACCTTTGAACAATATAACTGGAATACGCATGAACACAAAAGCAATAGCAATGGTGGCATTTGCCATCATCATCCTTGGTCTTGCCCCGTTTCCATTGCATACAAGCACGAACAGCTTCAACGTTGGCGTATCACAGCAATACTTCCTATTATACAACGGCGGCCAGAACAGTGTCAGTTTCAATATTTCAGTGAATAACACCGGGCAATCTACGATAGTTCCAGCATTTGAAATTTCCCCCACAGTTGGCTACAATATGTCAGGTGAAAGCAGATCTATTGCTCCAGGGGGGCAGGTTAACTACTCTCTGAAAATAGATCCCCCATACAATATGCCGCTTGGTTTCAGCAGTTACCAATTGACGGTATATTCTGGAAACTACTTCAGCACAGTGGATTTGTCAATATTCAAAGTTAACACAAGCAGCCTGATGGAATTCAACAACTATAACCCATTTACAATGAAACCAGACCAGAACGGCTCCATCTCTTTAGCACTCACCTCCAATGAACCAGAGGATATACACATTGTATCAATTGGCGGACCCAACATTTCTTTCTCATATTATCTGGAAAATAAGCTTTCAAAAATAACCTACAACTCTAATCTTGCATATCTTCTGCTTTCTCCAACTCCATCAAGCACTTTCACCATTGTACCTGGAAACGCCACAATAATAAACCTATCCCTGAATTCATCGCCGCAATACTGGTATATTGTGGCATTCAATCAGAATTATACTGCAGCAATTGCACAGTATGAAACATGAGGAGATCATATGCTGAAAGTTGCATTTTTGGTGAATCCTATTGCGGGATGTGGGCAGTTTTTTAATCTTAAAGGTTCAGACACCCTTCACCTCAAGGACTGCCCGAGATCGATATCATTGGAAAAAGCAGCAGAGTTCCTGGAGGAGGTGAAGGACATTGAAGCAGAATTCATGACGGCATCTGAAAAGATGGGCGAGGAAGCTTTCCGGAAAAGCGGAATGGAAAAATTCCGCATTGTGTATACATACTCTGGTGATTGCAGGTCGGCAGATACCATCAATGCTTCAAAATCCATGATGAAAGAAGGTGCAGACCTTCTGGTATTCTTCGGTGGGGACGGGACAGCGAGAGACATCGTTGATTCAGGTTTTTCCAATCCAGTGATTGGCGTCCCCCTGGGAACAAAGATGTTCAGCTCAGTATTTGCAATCAGTATTTCAAGGGCTGTGCAGTTGTTCAGGTCTATGGCAGAGGGCCATCAGCAAGATTTCGTAAATGCCGATGTAGTCGACCTTAACGAAAAGGCATATGAAAGCGGGGAAATTGGGGTATCTACATACGGCACACTTTTTGTACCTAAAAGTGAATTCATAATGTCGGAATCCAAGGCTGAATACCCTGCATCAAGCTCTGAGGCCATAGCCCAGTATATAATTGATGGAATGCAGGACGAAGTAAATTATCTCATAGGGCCAGGATCCACATGCAAGACCATAAACAGCCTGCTTAATTTGGACAGCAGTTTGTTAGGCTTCGACCTTGTACGAAACCGTAAACTTCTGGCAAAGGACCTCAGTGAGGAGCAGATAAACGAAATTTCAGATCATGATACAAGGATCGTGCTGTCCCCAATCGGTGGACAGGGTTTCCTCTTGGGAAGAGGGAATAAACAACTTACAACGAGAATCCTGGCTAAGGTGGGGTTCAAAAACATCATCGTGGTGTCTTCTGAGGAAAAACTGCAATCTCTTAAGGGGCTCTACATAGATATCTGGGGCAGTGAATCATTGGAAAGGCCCAAATTTGTAAAGGTCCTCTTCAGTTATGGCAGGTTTAAACTCATGCGAGTTATATTCTGAATACTCGAAAAATATTCGGCAATTGACAATTTTTTCGACAAAAATTAGCAAAATGTTTAATTAAGAAGAACATACCAGTTCAGTGAGAGAGCAGGAACAGGAAGGCAAAGCATTTTCCGACCTCACGAAAATGGTGAAAAAGTCACCGCATTGGAGCATTCTCGTAGGATTAACAGCATTGGTGCTCTTTATTGATTACCTATTCATTATGAGCCTATTCATAATCATTGTCGGCGTTCTTGGCTCATATTTGCTCGTTATTTCCCTCGATGTACTGTTCGTGAGAATAACAAAGACCCATTTTCCAGCAAGAAGGATACTGTACCTCAACTTCATGTCGTTTGCACTTGCATCTATTTTCTTCTGGATCATATCGCTGATTCATCTGTTCCAGAGCCTCGAATCGCTTCTCATGGTTTCAATATCTTCGGCCACCCTGTTGAGAGTACTCATTTTCTACACATATTACTCTGACAAGTTATCGAAATTCTTTATCCCTGCCTTGAATTACACTTACGCTGCAATTTTCGCCTTAACAATTGCCTTCAGGGACCTGGCCACAGTAATTCCCTTCATAATTTCATCCATAATTTATGTCATTGGTGGCATCGTTTTTGTGAAAAGTTCTACCAAGGAGTTCTCAAAAGAATATGGAGAAAGCGCCACAAAGATAATTCAGATGTTCCTCAATTACAATGATAGCCAAGAGAGCCTCGAAGTGGGAAATAAGTTCTTTGCTCAACTGTATGCTCACAGCAGGCGTGTGCCTGTAAAAGTCATTGACGTGGTCAGGAAGGACGACGGAAGGCTTGTAACTATGGTATTCCCGTATGTGCATCCTGGCCCATTCGGAACACTTGGGTCCAGTGATCTACCGCTGAGACTCCAGCACAGGCTTTCGGATCTTGGCACAGATCTAATGGTATTTCACACAACCACCACAAACAGCAATAACTGCTCCGGTGACCAGGACATTGATGAGATCGCTTCGGGCGTGATGCAGTGTCTGAATGGAATGGAGTACGTTGACACTGTTTCAAGATTTAAAAGGATCAACGTGGGGAAATATGTCATCGGAATGCAAAAATTCGGAAAGTTTGGCTTTGGCGCAATAATTCCCGAGAGGCAGCCTTTTGATGACGTCAAGCTGAAGGAAGGCATCGACATTATGCATCATGTTGAAAAGACCGCGTTGAAAGAGTTCGCCGTTATTGATGCCCAGAATTGCTTTGTAGAAAAGGCGCCTGAACTGGACAACTGTGAGGGCATGGAGAAAGCTTTCTCCCGTGAACTAAAAAGGCTTGAGACAAAATTCCCTGCTCGTATGGGTTATTACAGGATCCATGAACCAATTTCTGAACTTGGTTCCATGGGAATTCAGGCATTCGTGACCGAAACTGGCGACAAATATCAGGCAGTTGTTCTGACTGATTCAAACAATATAACACGGGAAGTGGTAGAACTATCAAGGAAGCTTGTGGAGAATGAGATTAGCAACCTCGAGATATACACCACCGATAACCACTACGTGAATGCTAACAATCTTGACATAAACCCGCTAGGCAGAAGCGGAAATCCCATGCAGGCCGCTGAAATGATAAAGCGTACAGTCCTCATGGCAAAGAATACGATCACTGATGTGAAAATTGGCATGAAGAGCCACATGGTGAAGGTCAAGATGGGAGAAGAAAACACTTACCAGAGGCTAATTGATTCGGTCTTCACTTCTCTAAGGATGGCAAAATACACCATAATTATAACAATTCCTTCAAGCATAATAGCCTCCATAGCAATATTCAGATTCGTCTTGCCTGTCATGTGAGTATTATTCAATACATAAAAAGTAAACGGGAAACTGGCTGACATGTCAGATGTTGTCTGACACTTTATGTAGGTAAATATGTGGCGGAACGTGTAGTTAGGGGTACATGTAGGTTGTCTGCCACCAAGTTTTATATATATCCATGCGAATTTGATGTTATGGAGTTAATAGCAGATGGAAACATCATTAGATCTCTGAACCGAAGCGAATTGAGGCGCAAGGTTCTGTTCTATATGCTTTCCATTTATCCTTACAGGTCCTATCTCTCTGAGATATCACGGGCGGTAAAATCAGATCCTTCTAATGTGAAGGGTTGCCTGGAGGGCCTTGGCGTCAGATACACAGGAGAAGAGTCACTTGTCGGCCTTGGACTCATTTCCGTCGAGCAAACCAAGAACGGCTTCAAGTATTACAAGGTTAATCAGGACTACATAGAGGACATTAAGGGCCTCAGAACTATGTTTAACCACAAGAAAGTTTTCGCAGTTGAAATAGGATAACACCTGAATTGGTGTTATCAAGGTTTTTCCCTTCTATACGTTATTTTGTTGCTTTCCTTATATTGGAAAGGCTTAATAGTTTAATTTAAATTGAGTGGTGGTGGACAGTACGGTAGAAACTGTAGATGAATGGGTTAGGAAACTTAACATCACTTCAACTAAAGATGTTCAGGTGCCCAGGATTCTTTATGACCAGGTAGTAGGCCAGGAGGAGGCCAGAGAAGTCGTTAAAAAAGCCGCCTTGCAGAAGAGGCATGTACTTCTTATTGGCGAACCTGGAACTGGAAAATCAATGCTGGCCCAGTCGATGGTAGATTTCCTGCCAAAAGACGAGCTAGAAGACATACTTGTTTTCCCTAATCCTGAAGATTCAAACAGACCAAAGGTAAAAACACTTCCGGCAGGGAAAGGAAAGGAAATTGTAAGGCAATACCAGTTGAAGGCTGAGAGGGAGAAAAAAGACCGTTCTAGGGGTATTTTATTTATCATTATTTCGGTGGTTTTCCTTGGCATTGTAGCCTCAATTGCCTTCACCAACTACACCATTGCGTTCCTTGCAATTTTTGCAGCACTTTTCATATATATGATAATGGCTCTGAATCCGGGAATGAGGATGGAACGTGCTTTAGTTCCGAAGTTGCTCGTTTCGCATACACCATCCGACAAACCTCCATTTATTGATTCAACCGGGGCACATTCTGGTGCCCTCCTTGGAGATGTAAGGCATGATCCTTTCCAGTCAGGGGGTCTTGAAACGCCTGCCCATGATAGGGTGGAATCAGGAAATATTCATAAGGCACACAGGGGAGTTTTGTTTGTAGATGAAATGAACCTGCTCAGGCCAGAAAGCCAGCAGGCACTTCTTACAGCAATGCAGGAAAAGAAATTTTCCATCTCGGGTCAGAGCGAAAGAAGCGCTGGCGCAATGGTCCAGACAGAACCCGTACCTTGTGATTTCGTATTAGTTGCAGCTGGAAACCTGGATGCAGTTCAGGGCATACACCCTGCATTGAGGTCAAGGATACGGGGATACGGTTATGAAGTCTACGTAAATGACACCATGGAGGACAGTGATGAAAACAGGCATAAACTGGTACAATTCATTGCACAGGAAATACTCAAGGACAAGAAGATTCCACACTTTGATGTTGGCGCAGTAATAGAAATTATAAAGGAAGCCCAGAAAAGGTCAGGAAGAAAAGGAAAGCTCACCCTCAGGCTCAGGGAACTGGGCGGCCTAATAAGGGTCGCCGGTGACATTGCAATTACCGAAAAGACCGATATTGTTTCCGCAAGGCAGGTAGTATCTGCAAAAGCTTTGAGCAAACCTCTAGAACAGCAGGTTGCAGATAGATCTATTCAGATCAGGAAATCTTACCAGACTTTCAGAAGTGAAGGTTCACAGGTGGGAATGGTAAACGGCCTCGCGGTTGTTGGTGCAAACACTGGGATGGCCGACTACACCGGTATCGTAATGCCAATCGTTGCAGAAGTGACTCCTGCCCAGCACAAGGGAAATGGAGTAGTAGTAGCAACTGGAAAACTAGGGGAAATTGCAAAGGAAGCCGTCCAGAATGTATCGGCTGTTTTCAAGAAATTGAGTGGTAAGGACATCTCTGACCTCGATATCCATATACAGTTCATTGGAACATATGAAGGAGTAGAAGGTGACTCAGCTAGTGTGTCCATAGCCACTGCGGTCATTTCTGCAATTGAAAATATTCCAATAGACCAGACAGTCGCAATGACCGGGTCTCTCAGCGTCAGAGGCGCAGTTCTTCCCGTTGGAGGAGTAACTGCAAAGGTTGAAGCAGCTATAGAAGCTGGAATGAAGAGGGTAATAGTCCCCGCGGCAAACTATGGAGATATAGTCCTGGATCAGGTCCACGAAGGCAAGATTGAAATAATTTCTGCTTCAGACATCAGGGAAGTCTGGGACAATGCGCTCATTGCCAGCCCAGAGAAACAGAAGTTCCTTTCGTCAGTTGCCGATTTTCTAAACTCCAAAATGTTCGGTGCAGGAAAGCAGGGCACCCGACCCGGAACAAATGTCGCCTAAAATTAGATACTATAATCTGCTGGCCTGGGAATGCCTCTCATCGATACGAGACTTCCTTGGAGCCAGCCACGATGATTTTTTTTCCGCAATTGACGCAACCAAAGCCATAAGCATTGAACAGATAACAATCGCATACCATAGGGCAAAAAGAATTCTGGAGCATTCTGAGAAGATCAAGAGAACTGAATCTGCCTTCCTCATGCTCATGACAGGTGAAAAGCAGATTTCAAGGGCACAGGAGGAAGGTGGCATTTCTAGTTCCACAACGAGCATTTTAGCCGTATATGTCAATGAGAAGGATATCTTGGATTTTGAAAATCTATGCAACGGCAAACTGAAGGCAAATCCAGAAATCCCATTACCAGAAAAGGCATTGGACATGGATGGAGTTGTCTTCACCAGGATGGCAAAGGTCGAACTTTCCATATAACATTTATATTTAAAACCAGATTCAACAACGATGAAAGGTAATTTTCTGGCTCTGTTCGGGCATGTTGCGATAGATGTAACAATGAATGTGGATTTCCTTCCCGCAAATGGATCCGTTGCAGTCAACTCTCTGAGGGAGAACTTTGGTGGGACTGCCGGAAACTTCGCTATGATTGGGGCCCGCCTTGGCCTGCCATTTCATCTTTATTCCGCAGTATCAGAGCGTTCGCATCTCAATTACATCAAATTCCTGAAGGAAATCGGGGCAGACATATCACATATGTATGTGGATGCTGATGACCTGGGGCCAATCGGCTATGCAGCCTCCAATGGTGTAGATCAGATATATTATTTTTATCAGGGGCCAATGAACAAGCCTCTTGAAAGTAGAATATCATTGGAACGTTCAGGTTACCAGTGGATACATTTTGGGACAGGCCTGCCAGATGATTATCTTTCCATCAGCAGGAAATGTGAAGGCTCAAGAATAGTATTTGATCCGGGACAGGAGATTAATTACAGGTATAACAAAGATAACTTGGAAAAGATGCTTAAAATAGCGCATCTAACCATAATGAATGAAACTGAGTCCACAAGAGCTGAGGAAATTCTTGGATTAGGAAAAGGTGAACTTCAAGGCTACTGCCGGGAGATCATAATAACAAGGGGAGCTAACGGTTCAAGTTACTTCAAGGATGGGACAAGAAAAGATTTCTCCGCAAAGAAAGTGAACAACCCTTACGACACTATTGGAGCAGGGGACGCTTTTCGTGCCGGAATATATTACGCAATCTGGAGAAACTTGAACATGGATAAGGCAATAGAGTTGGGGGCAGCGGTTTCGGCAGAAGCCATCAGGAAGCCTTTCAAAGAATTCCACATGTCTGGTGAACAGATGCTGAACCAAATATCCCAATGATTTCATTAAAGCAATGGCAATACTTCTTTATGCCACTGTATGAATTTGAAGGGAGAGTACCGGTAGTTGATGAGACAGCATACGTTTTTCCAACAGCAGTTGTGATTGGAAACGTGAAGATAGGCAAAGAAGTCTGGGTGGGGCCAGGGGCAGTACTCAGGGGCGATTACGGTGAGATAGAGGTAGGGGACTTCACTGCAGTTGAGGACAATGTGGTCATTCACGCTAGGCCAGGGGAGAAAACAACAATTGGAAAGCATGTTACTCTGGGTCACTTGTCAGTCATACATACTCCAACAATCGGAGACTGGGCTGTAATAGGCATGAATTCCACAATATCTGATTTTGCAAATGTTGGAACCTGGGCAGCTGTTGCAGAAGGGGCAGTAGTAAGAAACCGGTCAGAGATACAAGAGGAAAGCATAGCAGCAGGTGTACCAGCCAAGATCATAGGGAAAGTAACGGAGGAGTACAAGAAACTCTGGAAAGACTACAAGAACAACTACAACACATTCTGCAGGCGATACAGAAACAATATGACAGCAGTCAAAAAATAAAATAAGCATAAAGCCCATTTCTAACCTGCATGTTGTCACACATTCCTATTGCTGATATCAGGGCCAGAAAAGTCATTGATTCAAGGGGAAACTTCACAGTAGAAGCCACAGTTGACCTGGAATATTCCACCGGGATATGCTCATCTCCTTCAGGTGCAAGCACTGGCGCAACAGAGATGCAGGCCTTTCCTAAAGGTGGGCCTGATGAGTCAATAAAGTTCTTCGAGAAGAATCTCAAAAACAAGCTCATAGGCTTTAACTCACTAGACCAGCAGGGGTTAGACACACTGATCAGAGAACTGGACGGTTCAGAATATCTTTCTAACCTTGGCGGTAACATGGCTACAGCAATATCTGTGGCAAACGCCAAGGCTGTGGCTCAGGCTCTCGATATTCCGCTTTACAGATATGTAGGAGGTATGTTTTCACGTAGCCTTCCTAAACCGATGGGTAACGTAATTGGTGGTGGCAGGCACTCAAGGAATGGCACAACAATTCAGGAGTTTCTCGTCTCTACACAGGGAAAGACTTTCATGGAGTCTGCCTACCTCAACACCCGGGTTCACCGAAGAATTGGGGAACTTCTTTCTGACAAGCTGAAAGGAGTCAGCGTTGGAGTTGGAGACGAAAGGGCGTGGACTGCAAGCATAGATGACCTTGAAGCTGTGGAAATAATAAAACAGGCGACAAAGGAACTCTCAAACGAACACAAGGTCAAGATTCTAATGGGAGTGGATTTCGCCGCAACCGAATTTTTCAAGGATGGCAAGTATCACTACAAGAAAGAAGTGAAGTCTCGTGACCAGCAGATTGACTTTGCCGCATCGTTCACCAATGAACTTGGGTTTTATTTCAACGAAGACCCAATAGAAGATACCGATTTCGAGGGCTTTGCAGAAGTCACAAAGAAAGTTGGCAAAAAGGGCGTGATTGTGGGCGATGACATTTATACAACAAACCCGAAAAGACTCAAAAAAGGCATAGAACTAAAGTCCACGAGTGGCATATTAATCAAAGTGAACCAGATTGGGACACTTTCCAGCACTGTAGAAACAGTAAAACTTGCGACAGAGGCAGGAATGAGCAGAACAGTCTCGCACAGAAGCGGAGAAACTACAGATGATTTCATTGCACACCTTTCCGTTGCCTTTGGGGCTGAGTTCATCAAGACAGGTACAATTGGCGGAGAAAGGCTGGCCAAGCTCAATGAACTGATACGCATAGAGGAAGATTTCCTTTAGGTCTTCGGAATGCTGAACCTGGTTGGGCTCGGGCTTAGGGGAGTCAAAAGCCTGACGATCGAGCAATTTGAGGTGCTAAAAGCCTCAGACATAGTTTATTTTGAGACTTACACTTCCATTTCCCCACAAGGTACTATCAGGGAGTTGGAACGAATCCTCGCCAAAAAGGTGCTTGCGGCAGAGAGAGAATTTGTGGAGTCCCAGGAGGAAATAATCCGGTTATCAGCTTATCAGAACGTCTCAATTGTGATCACGGGAGACCCACTGTCCGCTACGACTCATAATCAACTACGTGCCGATACAATGGGTGCAGGTATAGACGTGCAAACATTCGAAAATGCGTCAATTATTTCCGTAGTCCCAGGTAAGATAGGGTTGTTTCCTTACAGAATGGGGCCGCCCGTATCCGTTCCGTTCCCGGAGGACAATTTTCTTCCAAAGAGTGTACTGGAAAAAATCGGGGCAAACTTGTCACAGAACCAGCACACTATTCTTCTTCTGGACCTGAAAGAAGGAAGGACAATGTTTTCCCACGAGGCGCTTGAAACAATTCTCCAGATGGAAGGCCGATATAAGCTCGGAGTCATAAACGAGGAAATCATGGTGTTCTCCTTATCACGGGTCTCACAGGTCGGGGAAAGGTTGATTTTCGACACTGTAAAAAACATAATAAGTGCGCGTTTTGCAGAGTTTCCTTCAACCTTAGTAATACCGGCAAAGCTTAACCACAACGAAGAGGAATTTGCCGAAAAATTCACAAAAAAATGCAGTTATTTCAGGTAGGTTTCAGCTACCTGCATAACGTAACTTATGGGTATGCTGTATTTTCTGGAAACATACTGGGGATCAAGGTAATCGCAGAAGTCAAGCAGTATGTTTCTGGTCAATTCATCCGGAGAAATCCTGTTTATGTAGTAATGAAGCTTTCCAAGCAGGTTATCTTTTTCCTGAACCAGTTCAGTGCGCCTTTCCATAAGCTTTTTCAGTTCTTCTTCGGTTTTATTGAGGCTGGCCAGTAGTTCCTTGGGGTGTTTTGTAAGATCTGTGGTGTTTTCCTGCTCCTTTTCAGGGATTTCGTAACGTTTGATCTCAATAAAATTCCGGGAATAGTCAGCAACAAGCGTAGAGAATCCTGTGGGTTTGTAAATTTTCCTTGGTGCTCCTGAGCTGCTAGGTATCATTCCTGCTGACAGGATAAGATTGGCCTTTTCCAGCAGATCAAGCTGTTTGTTTATGGCCTGCTGAGAAACGCCTATCCATCGGCTTATCTGGAAGGCATATGACTGGTCGAGGATAAGTCCTCTCAGTATCTCTCTCCTCGTATTGTTTTCCATTGCTGAAATAAGTGAAAGGATTTCCTCGTCAATCATTATTTGCCCTCAGTCTATGGAAATCTTCCTTCCGCCAGGGGTTTCTTTCTTTGCTCTTTCAACAGACACATCAAGTATCCCATTGATGAACTTCGCGTTTGCAGTCTCAGGCCTAAGCTCGTAATTGAAGTCTACACTCTTGTAATATTTCCTTGGGCCCTCCTTGACCTCAATTGTTACGTTGTATTCCGACACGTTTAACTGGATATTCTCCTTCGCTATGCCGGGCAGTTCGTAAGTTATGAATACTTTGTCCTTGTCCTCAGTGAGATCTGTGATAGGTTCTCTGACATCCTTGTCCAGAAGCTTTGGTTCCTTCCCAAATGTCCTGCCCTGAGGAACATTTCCAAATTCTTCAAAAACTGGCTTTCCATCGGGGCCTATTTTATAGGAAAAGCCGTAAACATATGGGCCGAAGGTTTGCACATCGGAATCTTTGAGCATCCTGTCCCACATTTTCATCATTCTCTCGTTGAACCTGTCAAAATCGAAACCGAAGTTTTGGAAAAACTCCTCAAATTCGTCTCTCCACTCATCTTCTCTTCTCCTTTTGTATGGCATGTTTACATCCTCCTGTTGTCAACTATTAGTTGACAACTGATTATTAATTTTAGGTATTTAAGGATTGCCCATTGTGCAGAAATATAACTTCTTCAGCATAAGTCTTGAGAAAAGAAGTACATCCACCTTTATGTAAATCGAATGGCGTAGTTATTAGTGTACTCCCTTTTAAAACTTAATGGGTTTTAAAACTGGTTTCTGTGGAGATAATAAAAGAAGACATCATAATAATGGGAGGGGGAATGGCGGGTCTGAGAGCTGCCATTTCAGCTGCAGAGAGAAATCCAAAAGTCTCTGTCGGGCTCGTTTCTAAACTATACCCATTAAGATCACATTCAGTTTCAGCTGAAGGAGGAACCAGTGCCGTTTTAAATCCAAAAGACAGCTATGACCTTCATTCCTTTGACACAATCAAGGGAAGTGATTATCTTGCGGATCAGGACGCTGTGGAGGAGTTTGTCAGGATCGTGCCTGAGCAGATATACACCACTGACCGATGGGGATGTCCATGGTCAAGGAATCCTGATGGAACAATTTCTCAGAGGGACTTCGGTGGGCTAAGTTTCCCAAGGGCAACATTTGCGGCGGACAAGACCGGGTTCCATGTAATGCAGACTCTCTTCAGCAGATGCCAGATGCATGATCGAATTCACTTCTACAATGAATATTTCGTTACTTCGGCTATAATTGAGCAGAGTAGTTTCAACGCCCTGACTGCAATTAACCTCAAAACAGGGGAGTTTGTAGTGTTCCAGGGCAAAGCACTGATCTTTGCGGCTGGAGGTGCAGGGCGACTTTACCAGTTCAGCACTTATGCCAGTTCTGTGACAGGTGACGGTAATGCAATAGCATACCGTGCAGGGCTTACACTCAAGGATATGGAGTTTATGCAGTTCCACCCAACTGGTCTGGTCCCATCTGGTATCCTTATCACGGAAGCTGCGAGGGCAGAGGGTGGCTATCTCAGGAACTCTGAGAACAAGAGGTTCATGGAGAAATATGCTCCCACGAAACTGGAGGAAGCACCCAGAGACATTGTTTCCAGGGCAATGATGTGGGAAATACTTGCTGGACGCGGTATCAGTGATGAACACGGGGATACACCACATATTCATCTTGACCTGACGCACATCGCAGACAAACTGGAGGAGAGGCTCCCCATGATTACGGAAATAGCAAAAAAATTCAACCACATTGACCCAGCAGAAGAACCAATTCCCGTGAGGCCGGCCACACATTATACAATGGGGGGAATTGAAGTGCACATTTCAACTGAGACCCAGGTGCCAGGTATTTTTGGGGCAGGGGAAAATGTTGCAATTAGTATACACGGTGCAAACCGGCTTGGCTCAAACTCTACAAATGAATGCCTTGCTTTTGGCAATGTCTCAGGGATCGCAGCCGCTGACTGGGCATCTGCACACGAGATTCCCCAGCTTGACAGGATCAAAGCAATGATTGAAGAAAAGAGGATATGGGAAGGAATACTTAAAAACGGAAGCGGAGAAAGCATTGCCAGGATAAGGGAAGATCTCAGGACGGGTATGGATCTCAATGTTGGTGTGCTCCGAACCGAAAATGAACTTGCGCGGCAGATCAGGAATATCAATTCCCTGAAAGCCAGATATGAAAAAGTCACTGTTGAGGACAAGTCAAGAGTATTCAATCTGCAGCTGCAGGAAGCCCTGGAACTTGGATTCATGCTGGATCTTGCAGAAGTTATAACAATCGGCGCCTTAATGAGGAGGGAAAGCAGGGGTGCACACTACAGAAATGATTTCCCCGCAAGGGATGACAAGAGATTCCTCAAGCACACGATAGTTAACTACACCAGGGATGGCCCTCAGTTCAGTTACAAAGATGTAGTCATAACCAAGTGGCAACCAGCCGCGAGAGTATACTGAAGTGATCATATGGTATCTGAAAACTATGAATTTGTCATTAAAAGGAAAACTGAACATGGGGTGTCAAGGCAAGACAGGTTTCTAGTGCCCAAAAAGAAAATCTCCACTGTACTTGAGGGACTGGTCTACATCAGCGAGAATCTCGACGGCACCCTTTCTTTCCGTCATTCTTGCAGGATGGAAATTTGCGGTAGCTGTTCCATGGAGATTAACGGAAAGCCGAAAATGGCTTGCTCTACCATAGCTGGGTCGCTTGGAACGGGCACAATCAAAGTGTCACCACTGCCACATTACGAAGTGATAAAGGACCTTGTAGTTGACATTGAGCCGTTTTTTGATAAGTACAGGGCCGTGAAACCTTACGTCATCAGAAACAACGAGGATAAGCCAAGCAGCGAACTGCTCCAGACACCAGAGCAGTTCAAGCTCTATGAGCAATATTCTATGTGCATTAAATGTGGGCTATGCCTTGCAGCTTGCCCAATTAGCGGTTCAGATGAAGATTACCTTGGGCCCGCAGCCCTCGCTGCGGCTTTGAGATTCAATTTGGACAGCAGGGATGGCGGCTCCGGAATCCGGCTCGAAATTACCGACACAGATGAAGGGATAGCCAGATGTCACTATGCAGGTGAATGTTCCGAAGTCTGCCCGAAAGATGTTGATCCATCGAAGGCAATTCAGCTACTACGGAGAGCAGCGATATCACACGAATTGAAAAAAGTCTTCAGGAGGGGTGCAAAAGGTGGGAAGTAACAGCGGAGTAATTGGCTGGGGAAATTTCTTCCATAAAGGCATAGGATACTTCGCCTATACGATGCATAGGATTTCTGGCATAGTCATTGTACTGTACCTTTATCTCCACTTCTTTGTTCTATCCAACCTTTTGAAAGGAGGCGCCACATTCAATAGCCTCATAACATCGTTTACCTATGGCCCCTTTGACATTTTCATTGTGATGGACATACTTCTTACTCTGGTAATTTTCTACCATGGGGCCAATGGCATAAGGCTCATGTTGAATGAATTTGGCCTTGGGCTCAAACATCACAAGGTTATGTTCTATGTGCTGGAGTCTGCAGCAATGGCAGTTATGTTGCTCTTCCTTTACTTTGCCTGGCAGGTTCTGGTGTCTGGGGGCGGCGTCTGATGAGTACAGAAGAAAATGGATCAGGAACACGCTACAAACATGGGCAAAGAACCACTGGATCTATTCAATGGTTATTCCAGGCTGCAAGCGGGGTCTTCATAATCTTCTTCCTGGCTGTGCATCTATATGTTGCACACATAAATGGTGGCAGCCCAATTGAGTTGTTTGATACAGTTGTGGGCAATCTTCGGAATCCATGGTGGCTTGCCTTTTTTCTCGCGTTCCTATGGATTGTTACTTATCACGGGCTTAATGGAGTAAAGGGGGTCATCTATGAAATGGGCATCACGGCAAAGACGAGAAAACTTGTATCTTGGGGAATTATTGCTTTATTCACAGTATCAGTTATTTACGGCACCCTTCTATCGTTGGTTGTAGCGCAGATGACTATCCCCTGATAATTTTATCTCAAGAAAAATCGACTCTTGGGTGAACACCAACTAGGATCTGGCATGTATTCTATTGGTATCTTGGATTTATGGCCGATAGTTCAGGGATTATAAAAAGCCTATCCTAAATAATCATTAAAACGTTTATTAAAGTCTGAGGTATCAACAGAACAAGCTAGCTGTAATTAAGTGATTCACATGGCTGAGCAATACATAAAAACTGAGTCGGACGTTCTGATCATAGGAGCAGGCGGAGCTGGTATGAGGGCAGCACTCGCTGCTTCAGATGCTGGCCTTAGGGTAACTGTTGTTTCCAAGTCATTGCTGGGCAAGGCACATACTGTAATGGCCGAGGGAGGGATAGCCGCTGCCCTTGGTAATGTTGACCCCAAAGATAACTGGCAGGTGCACTTCGGGGATATTGTAGAAGAAGGAGTGTACATCGGAAACTGGAGAATGGCAGAGATTCTTGCCAAGGAGGCACCCCAGAGAGTGCACGAGTTGGAAAGGTTTGGAGCTCTTTTTGACCGCACTCCTGACGGCAGGATCTTGCAGAGGGCTTTCGGCGGCCATTCCTATAGAAGGCTTTGCCATGTAGGAGACAGAACCGGGCTTGAAATTATAAGGACACTTCAGGACCAAATAATCCACAAGGAAAACGTCACAATTTTCGATGAAATGTACGTTACAAATCTTCTGAAGAAAAATGGACGCGTCATAGGCGCTGTGGGAATGAAAATGGACAAAGGCGAGTTCCATCTCTTCAGAGCCAAGGCTGTAGTGCTTGCAACAGGAGGCTGCGGGAGAGTCTTTAAGGTCACATCAAACTCATGGGAATCCACGGGGGATGGTTTAGGCATTGCCTTCAGGGCCGGAGCGACCTTGCAGGATATGGAAATGATCCAGTTCCACCCCACGGGAATGGTTTATCCGCCAGGCGTAAAAGGACTTCTTGTCACGGAAGGCGTCAGAGGGGAAGGTGGAATCCTTTACAACAAGGACAAAGAGAGGTTCATGCTCAGATACTCGCCACAAAAAAAGGAGTTGGATGCGAGGGATGTCGTTGCCAGGGCAAATTATGCAGAGATCCAGGCCGGCAGGGGCACTGAACACGGCGGAGTTTACCTGGATATTTCCTACAAGGGGGCAGATTTCGTTAAGAAGAAACTCCCAAGCATGTATATGCAGTTCATGGAATTCGCAGGTGTTGATATTACAAAGGAAATGATGGAAGTAGCCCCAACTACGCATTATCAGATGGGTGGCGTACGAGTAGACCCAGATACAGGGGCCACAACAGTGGATGGATTGTTTGCCGCTGGAGAAATCGCCTGCGGACTGCATGGAGCAAACAGGCTCGGTGGTAACTCAATGAGTGATATCCTCGTCTTTGGAAAGAAAGTGGGCGAGGGGGCATCTGAATTTGTCAAGAAGGTGGAGTTGATGGATGTCGAGGATTCTGAAGTCACAGGTGAGATTGAGAAGGTTCTATCTTTCCTTAAGCCTGATGGAACAAACGCATATGATCTCATAGATGAGCTTACCACAACCATGTCGGAAAACGTGGGTATAGTCAGGGATGGCGAACACCTCCAGAAAGCTCTTGACACCATTGCAAATATAAAAGAAAAGTACTCAAAGGTTGCAGCTCCAGGTGGAAGAAAATACAACCATGGCCTATTGGCTGCACTTGAGCTTGGCAACATGCTCGTAGCTACTGAGGCGATAGTGAGATCTGCAATAATGAGACCTGAAAGCCGTGGAGCACACACTAGGCTGGATTTCCCGAAGAAAAACAGGGAATGGTTGAAGAACATTACGTGCACCAATTCAAACGGTGACATGAAGTTAGATACCATTCCGGTACCGGAACTTCCGGATGAGTTCAAACCATATGTTAAACCGGAGGAATACTGATGGAAGAGAAAATAACCTTGAATATTTACAGGCAGGATCCGTCCGTAGATGAGAAGGGGCGTTACCAGAAATTTGAAGTTCCTTATGTTGACGGAATGGTTGTCCTTGACGCAGTAAGATACGTTCAGGAAAAAATTGACACTACGCTTGCAATAAGGTGGAACTGCAAGGCTGCCAAGTGTGGTTCTTGCTCAGCAGAGATCAACGGCATGCCAAGACTCATGTGCAAGACGAGGATTGATAAGGTAGGTCACAACATCACTGTCTCTCCTATGGGTGCCTATCCTGTGATCAGGGATCTTGTCACAGATGTATCCGAGAACTGGGATATACTCAGGCAGATTCCAAAATTCACCCCTAAGGAGGATCTGGAGTTCCCCTGGAAGATTCAGCAGGAGGACGTGGAAAGGTCTCAGGAATTCAAGAAATGCATACAGTGCTTCCTGTGCCAGGATGTATGCCATGTTGTCAGGGAACATTCCACACCATATTTTGGACCGGCTCACATAGTCAAGGCTGCGTCTCTTGATATGCATCCCATTGACTCAGTGGACAGGTCTACTTTCCTGAACAAAGTGGGGGGACTTGGCTTCTGCAACATTACAAAGTGCTGCCAGGATGTCTGCCCGGAGCATATCCGCATCACGGACAATGCAATTATCCAGGAAAAGGAAAGGACCGTTGACATGACATATGATCCTATTGCAAGGTTAATAAAGAGAAGCAGAACAAAGGAAAAGAGTGTGGTCTAAAATGATAGGCAATCAGAATCAGACAAGGCAGAAAACGAACAGGTCAATGACTAGGATTATACCAAAGGAGTTTCTGGAGCCAAACTGGAGGCTTTGGTCATTTATCCTGCTTATTGTGTTAGGAGTCTTCCTTATGGCCGTATACCCTGTGTATTACAGCAGTACCACGGGGCTCACCGATCCTTTCTACTCTCCGACCCTTGCAGTGGTACCTCTTGTGGCGCTGTTCAGGTTTACCTGCTATGCATACAGGAAAGACTACCACAGGCACGTTTTCAATCACCCAAGAACCTGTGAAATCGGGTTCAGGGCTGAATTCAAAGGAAGAGAATACACCGGAGAAACAAGGCTTCTCAGAATAGAGAATGCACACCGGTACTTCATGTATTTCGCAGTTGCGATACTGCCATTCTTCTACTATGACATATACCTTTCAATGGTGTACCAGCCCGGGTTCACACTTACACTCGGTGGCCTGTTGCTAATAGTCAACACGGCACTCGTTACCCTCTATACATTCTCCTGCCATGCTATCAGGCACCTGGTCGGAGGAAACATAGACTGTTTCAGCTGCAAGCACAACACGAGAAACAAGATATTCAACGGTCAGACCTTACTGAATGCGCACCACGAGACATTTGCCTGGCTAAGCCTAACAATGTTCTTCCTGGTTGACCTATTCATAAGGGCTACAGTTGCCGGAGTGATACCGAACATAGTGCTTCTGCACTGAGGTGAAAAATATGGCGAGAAATCTAAGCAGCGTAAGGTATCCACTGTTCTTCCTCGGTCTGTTCATAATAGAAATTGGAGGGCTCCTCTACCATTTCATGAACATTTCCGAGAACGATGTGGTGGCGTTTGCGGCCGTGGGATTCATCGTGTTCTTTCTTTCACTCGCTGTCCCCTGGTCCACAAACAAACACTAATTTTTTTAAAAAAAATTAATTTTTTAAAGCCTTTCTACTTTTCAATTTTGTGTATACCCACGCTATAACTATAATGGCAAGGGCTGCAAGCGCCAGGTCTGTGAACTTGTTGAAGGCACTGATTATCTGTTCCCAGTGGGGGCCAAGAAGGTAACCTAGGTAAATCAGGATTGAGTCCCAGATCATGGCACCTACAAAAGTCAGTACCAGGAAATGCGCCCTGTTCATTTTTGCAATGCCCGCTGGTATTGAAATGAATGTTCTGAATATAGGGACGAGCCTGGTTAGGAATACTGAAGGAGTCCCATATCTCTCAAACCAAAACTGGGTCCGGTCTATGGAACCTTTGTCAAGCATCACGTATCTTCCGTACCTGAGGATAAGTGGTATACCTCCATAGTCCCCGAGCATGTAAGCAAGGTATGCCCCAACCATGTTGCCAACGCTACCTGCAAGAAGCAGCAGAATGAAAGCGGGAATTCCTATTTCGGAAGGCAATATCCCGCTGTAGGCAAGGTAGCCTCCAAAAGCCATAACTACTTCAGACGGTATGGGGAGCAGAAGCCCTTCAAGAAGCATCAGGATAAAAATTCCGGGATAGCCTAGTGTTGTTATGATTGATATAACCTCATTGGACACCATAGTGGCTAATGCAAGATCTAACACGTGAACCGATCTTGTCCCTTTATTTATAAGGTTCGTCAGTCGTTACCGGGCATTTTCGCATAGAATTCTCCAAGCATAGCCCTTGTTTCCTCTTCCGGCAGTTCAAATTTCCTCTTTTTGATGTTACTTTCCAGCAGCATAAGTTCCGCCAGTTCATCAGGGTAGCCTTGAGCATAGACGATCTCCTTGATCTGGGAATTCATGATCATCTTTGAGCAAACAATGCATGGGTGTGTGGTTATGTAAATAGTTGCCCCGCTGATGCTTACTCCATGCACTGCAGCCTGTATAATTGCATTCTGTTCAGCATGAAGACCCCTGCAAAGCTCATGCCTCTCGCCGGAGGGCACATTGAGGTCATCCCTGATGCAGCCAACAACGTCACAGTGGACTGTACCTGATGGGGGGCCATTATAGCCGGTTGCAAGGATGTTCTTGTCCTTCACGATAACGGCACCGACTTTTCTCCTAGTGCAGTTTGCTCTAGAAGCAGCGAGAAACGCCATCCTCATGAAATACTGGTCCCAAGTGGGCCTGTTATCTCCCATTTAATGCTGAACTTTAGCTGGATTAATAATATTTTGTGAACCGGAGCACTTCAGAATTGGAACTGAATGGTAAATGCCTCAGTAAGGCACATCTGAGGTTATTAGGGATTAATTACTATATTCACCCACACATTTACAGTAAAATGAGAGAGCCTTTGAAGGCAGCAGAGGTTTCCCAGAGCAGCTTCGAAGAAGTTGCCTTAACCCTTGGCACCGATATTTCCAGTGGCCTCAATAGCACAGAGGCAGAGTCAAGGCTCAGATCGTATGGCAAGAATGCAATCGAGCCTGAAAAAAATATGGGGTTCTTAGGGGTTTTTGTCAGGGAATTCAGAGAGCCCATGATCCTCCTTCTGGTGATTATTGCAATTTTGTATTCTATCCTTGGGGAGCCCAGGGATGCCATAACAATAGTGGTCGTTGTCATGCTGGTAGTGGGAATTGAAACCTATAACGTCAACAAGGCCAGGGCCTCAATCAATGCACTGAGGGATTTGCGAATGCCTGTTGCCAGAGTACTGAGGGGTGGGTCAACCAGGGAAATGAAAACAGAATCAATTGTACCTGGCGATATCGTGTTCCTTTACTCTGGCGATTTGGTACCTGCAGATGGAAGGCTTGTAGAGTCTCATACATTGAAAGTTGATGAATCCTCTCTTACAGGCGAGTCATTTTATGTTCTCAAAGATGCCGATTCTATTCCAAAATCAGGGCTCATTGCCGAACTCACCAATATTGTATTCTCTGGAACTATGGTGGTGCAGGGTTCAGGAAAATTCATTGCAACAGCAACAGGTAAGAATACAGAACTTGGCACGATAGCTAGCCTCACCGAAAAGGAAGGGTCGAAAAAGACTCCCCTGCAGGACTCACTTTCAAGACTTATCACTGTACTGGCATCAATGGCTGTAATTTTCAGTGTAATTGTTCCCTTGATGGGATACCTAGAAGGTCAGGCCATAAGCGATATGATACTTACAGGGCTCTCAATGGCATTCGCAACAGTTCCGGAGGAGTTGCCTGTCATAATTTCCATCACCCTTGCCATTGGTGCATTTTCCCTTTCAAAGCATAAGGCAGTAGTAAAGGATCTCAGGGCGGCTGAGACCTTAGGCAGTGTATCGGTCATAGCCACAGACAAAACTGGTACCTTAACGGAAAACAAGATGTCGGTGGCGAATGTATATTTTGATCCTTCAACTGTCGGCCTGGGACTCCAACCAGACTTCATGGACGAAGCGGCTATTCTTGCCACAGGCACCTTGAACTTTTCAAAGGATTCAGAGACCTCCCGTAGAGACCCTATGGAAACAGCCGTTTACAATTATTTCATATCCAAAAGGCCTACAAACACGAACATTGCTAAAAAATACAGGCTTCTAGAAGAATTTGGATTTGACAATAAGCTGAAACTGTCATCATATATCTATGAGAATCTAGATCAGGAAATTTTTATTTTCACAAGCGGGGCACCAGAAGCAATCCTGAACAGAATTGATAACAGTGGCAATTCCAATTCATCAGGCAACGCATTGAAGGAAGATTTGGCTGCACTTGTGCTCGAGGAAGTGGAGGAAATCTCTTCCAGGGGCGAACGGGTCATTGGTGTTGCCTATAAAAAGTTGGAAAAAAGCAGCACAGAAAGGAATGATGTTGAATGCACTTTGAACTATCTCGGGCTAATCAGTTTTATTGACCCGCCCAGGGAAGAAGTCAAGAACTCAATACTTGCATGCCAGAATGCTGGGATCAAGGTAATAATGTTGACCGGAGATCATCCCAGGACAGCAAGGGCCATAGCGGATAAAGTAGGGATAAATTCTGCAGGGGCTGTTTTGACCGGAAATGAACTTGCGAGAATGGATGATTCAACACTCAAAAGGCAATTGGACCGTGTCTCTGTATTTGCGAGAATCACCTCAGAGGATAAATTCAGAATAGTGAAGCTCCTGCAAGAAAAGGGTGAAACAGTAGCTGTAACTGGAGATGGAGTAAATGATTCTCCTGCATTGAAACGCGCAGAGATAGGGATATCCATGGGGATCAGGGGGACAGCGGTTGCAAGAGAGGCATCGGACATGATTCTTCTTGATGATAATTTTTCAACAATCGTGGAAGCGGTTCACGAAGGCCGTGAAATCCTGTATACCCTAAAAAAGAGCATTAAGTATGAGATAAGCATAAAACTCTCCCTCGTAATGATTCTCTTTGCTCCCCTTATAGTCTCGATACCTTTCCCGTTTTCACCAATCCAGATCATAATCTTGGAGCTTCTCCTGGACGTGGCCGCTCTCGGGGGTTTCCTGTATGAGAGGGAGGAATCTGGCATTATGACAACCAAGATGAAAAATGCCAAATCCTCTTTCATCAATGCCAGTACACTGGCATATGTTACGCTTACGTCGCTGGCTATTGCCGGGGCAGTTTTTGGAATCTACTTTTACTTGGTACAGACTTCAGGGGACCTTGAAAGGTCTCAGACAGCGGCTTTCGCTGCTTGGGTTATTGCTCAACTGTTTCTCGCGCAAAATCTAAGGACCGAAAGGGAACCCGTATCAGTAAAGGGATTCTTTTCAAACAAAGTTGTATTGATATGGGGAATACTGGTGTTTATCACCTTATTCATAATAACAATCTTCCCTTCTCTCCAGTTGATTTTGCATACAGCTGACCTTACTGCATTTGACTGGGTACTGGTAATTGCCGGTACTGCAGCAGCAACATTCTGGATGGAAGCGGTAAAGATCTGGCATTACTATTCGGGAAAACACCGTTACAAGGGTCTATAAAAATCAACTCCTTTTGGTAATTGCTTTTCTGGCTTCATCCAAGATAGCGAGGACAACATCACTTTCCACCTGTTTGAAATCTTCATAGAATTCTCCGACCGCTTCCATATACATTACAGGCTCCGCACAAACTATCTCATCAGCAAATTCTCTCAATTCTTCTAATACTGATCTCTGTCCCACAGGTACTGCGACAATTATTCTGGACTGGTCTATGTTTGAGAAGAATTTGAGCGCGGCCTTCATGGTGGAACCAGTTGCAATACCATCATCCACAACGATAGCAGTTGCCTCCGGAGTCAGAAGCATTTTGTTCTCTGGCCTGATTTTTTTCTGCAATTCCTTAATCTCGGCCATTTTTCTCTGGATCACTGATTTCAAATCATTTTCACGAAGATGCATGTGTGATAGAATTTCCTTATTATAGTAAACACAGGGTTCCTCCCCTTCTGTGACAGCACCAAGGGCAAGTTCTTCCTGGAAAGGAGCACCGAGTTTTTTCACAATTAAAGCTTCCAAAGGCACATTCAGGAACCTTGCAACCTCATAAGCCACGGGAATTCCTCCTCTGGTCAAGCCATATATAATAACATTTTTCCCCTGATATTTTTCAAGGAGCAAAGAAAGCTTCTGGCCTGCATCTTTCCTATTCTTGAACATGCGATCTATCAGTGAGTTATAATTTAATTACTAAATGGCTAACTAGGAAGCATTCCGGTATTTCCCCCCCAACTTCCTGATCAGCTTGCCAGGCAATTGAGAAAATGCAATGCTTAAGCCCTAAAAGCAACATATCTGGAATACAAGGATGGAAAAAAGTGGGCCCGACCGGATTTGAACCGGTGACCACCGCCTTGTAAGGGCGGTATCATAACCACTAGACTACGAGCCCTGCTATGAGCAGGTTCACGTATTCACTGGGAATATATTATTTTCATGCATTTACTGTTTATTTGGATATCCTCACTTCATCTATGAGTGTGGATCTGAGTAGAATAGATGCCTTGCTTACCGACTTTGGAATCACTATGACTTTTATGTTAGCAAGGCTCTCCACGTGCTTTGTGATATCATCTGTGCTTATATCTTCAAATATCAATGTGTCGATGTTCCTGAATACGATTTTTGTGGATATCTCTGCCAAATCCTCCCCATTTATGGTAAGGGTTTTGATGTTCTCTATGTACTTTACAGAACCTTTGGTGGCCCCTTCTATGAAATTTTTGGACAGATGTTTGGCTCCCTCCACTCCGGAAAGAAATGTTCTGTAAGCCTCATTTGTAATTTCTCCCAGTGTCTGACCCGTATCTCTTGTCAGTTTCAGAATTCTACCGTAAATATCCTTTCTTACTCCTTTAACTGAAATGTTCTGTTTGGTCTCCTCGTTTTCAGTCTCTTCTTTTACCGTATTTTTTTCCATGCCTATACAGTTGGTACCAGTATATTAGGATTTTGGGATATCCAGAAATCTATAAATCCTTTTTCATTATCAAAGGTATTACCTAATTGCCAGTTTTATAAGGTAAACAGTTGAAAAATCTAAAAAAACTTATACAGTAGTTCTATTCATCTTCCATGGACGATGAGCCAATAGATCAGGGAAAAAGGAATTTCCTGAAGGCAATGATCGTAGTTTCTGCGGGAGCCGCAGTCGTTGGGGTCGCAAATGGCGTTATCAGGAATCTTATAACTCCTGCCGCCGGTCTTACTTCGTTTCCCACACTCACTCTCGTTGACGAAGCGACTGGCGCCCCCATACACACCTCAGATATTAAGGTAAACAGCACAAAAGCTTACATCTTTTATTATCCCCTGGATAATGATCCAAATTTTCTGTTAAGATTGGGAGATACAAGCAACAATGATGTAAGAGTGACTCCGCAGAATGTCAGCATACCCGCAACTGGCGCGGTATTCAGGTCTCCCGGTGGAGTGGGCCCTTATGGCTCGGTAGTATCTTTCAGTGCAATATGCCAGCATCTGGGATGCATTCCCCCAATTATCCACTACTACAGTGGAGGGTCAGCAATTCCTGGGCACCCGTCATTGAGCAGCCCCACCGGTTTTATCCACTGCAATTGCCATGGAAGCACATATGACCCGGCCCAGGGCGCAGCAGTTGTTACTGGTCCAACAGTGAAGCCGCTACCCAATGTTGTTCTAGACTTTGACCCTATCACTGACACTTACAAAGTAAGAAGTATGCTTGGCCCAACAATATATGGAAAACCCAGTGACCTTGAAGGCGGAACACCATTTCCTAGCGGAACAACAACCACAAAGGTTTCACAGGTCAGCGTTGCGGGGGCTTAAAGAGGTTTTTTAAATGGCTAAAAGTAAATTTAAACTGGTCAAAGTCCCAAAAGTTGACGATATCCTTGGCCCCGATCCCATGCATATAGAGGAACTTCCGCTCAAGAAAGTACCCGATTACATGAGGAAAAGAGGAGGAATCTGGTACTGGACGGGCGCTATAATCAGCATGGCCTTTGTCTACCAGATTATAACCGGCTTGTTGCTCCTGCTGTATTACAATCCCTCCGAAGCATATCTGTCCACTGAAGCGATAATCACATCAATACCATTCGGCTCTTTCATGCTCACTACACACCTTTATGGTGCGTATGCAATGATATTCCTAATTTATGTGCATATGTACAGGAACTACTTCTTCGGTTCTTACAAGAAACCGAGGCAACTTCAGTGGGTAATTGGAGTACTATTGCTTGCAGTCACTGTCGGGGTTGGTTTCTTCGGATATTCAATGACCGGCGATGTTCTCTCTGCAGATGCAACGGATGTGGGAAGAGGAATCGCCCAGGCAACACCCTTCCTAGGGAATTCCCTTGAAGCCATATTCTTTGGAAACGGAACATCAACTAGCTTATTCATTCACATGCTTGCCTGGCACGTAATCCTTGTTCTTCTCATTGGTGTACTCTTTGGTGCACACTTCTGGCTGGCTGAAGCAAATGGAATAATGCCATCACACAAAGATGTGAACCACAAGGCACCTGCGGTCGACACTGAAGAAGAAAAACACAAAAAATGGTATCCTTACAACTTCGGATTCATGACACAACTGGCAATGTACAGTTTCGGGCTACTTATGATTATACCATCGGTGATTGCCTTACTACCAAATGTACCTGCACTGTTTTCGCCATTCCCGCAAGTATCACCAAGCAGTCCCCTAGCTGCTTACGTTCCTGCATATCCACCATGGTTCCTTCTTTTTGTATACAAAGCAGTCGACTTTGAACTTTTCAGTGCCGCTGGGCCGCTTTCTGCACTCGCTGCAACGGCGGTATTCGGAATAGTACCACTAGTTTACTTCCTCCTGCTGCCATTCATAGATACTACAGACGACCTCCACCCACTTTCAAGACCACTGGTTACTTCTTTTGGAATCCTGGGGATCCTTTACATGTCAATTCTTTCGGCTTGGGGGGCTCTTACTCCAGGTGTGCAGATTCCAAACTGGGAGGTGGCAGCAGTATTCGTTCCTCCATTTGTCATAGTTGTCGCAGGGGTCACGGTACTTTCCCGCCTGTTCAAGAAAGGAAAATTCAAGGTAAGCACCAGTAAAATAACCACATCATTCCTTGTATTCCTGTTCATACTGATGTTTGCGGCATACAACTTTGGGCAGAATTTCACAGCAACACTGGTTCATACAAGTGGGCTTAACATAGTAACCTCACTTTTCACAGGAGGCGTAATGGTCTTTGGGGCAATTGGAACTATGAAATCCGCCAACATGTCGCTTGAACATGAGAAAAAGGTAGAGAGCGAGAACACTTTCCACCTCAACAAGAATGTGGCGGTGATCCTGTCGGCACTTCTCACTGTTGGCACAATTGTGATCATATATCTCATTATGCAGCTGGATCCAATCGGGGCTGTTCCTAATGCTGAGTTTGGAATCGGGCTTGGGTTTATCCTGGTTTTCGCAGGCACAATTATGAGAATTTACAGGGCAGCGTTTTACGATGAGTGATATCAGGGTGAAAGGGTTTGAAGAAATCTCCTTTTGGAGAGAGGACGAGGTAGGACTAATAGTCCTAAGAAGTTCTGTATCCGGGAAGATAAGGAAGCAAACACTTGATGAACTCCTGATGGCGCTGAGTACAGCTTCCATTGACAGTACTGTAGAGAGCATTGCCATAACTGGTCAGAATGATTTCTTTGCAGCAGAGCTTCTGGGGTGGGAAGACCCAATTGAAATGCTCAATTCAATGAGAGCCCTGGCTTCCATCATATATTCAATAGAAAAACCAATTTATGCAATTGTGAATGGTGATGCCTTAGACATAGGATATGAACTTGCGCTGCTTTGCGACACAATTGTATGTGCGCCCGAAGCAAAGCTAGGGTTCACGAAGCAGTATATGTTTGCAATGGGCGCCTCCCTGACCTCATCGAAGTTTTTGAAAACTGAGGTCAGAAAGGCGCTCGAAGGTATCAACTGTGATTATGTTTTTCCTGCATCTGATCTACTGGGCGAATCAAAGGTACTTATTGGTGAAACCAGCAGTTTCAAGATGGTCCTCAAAAGAAAGAGCCGTATGCGGCACCTAAGAGAGGCACTTGGAGAAGAGCACCTTGCCCTGTTGGCAAGAATCAGCGAGAGTAAACTGGACGATATTAAATCAAAAAAAATAGGAGTTTGAAATTAAAATGGCAAGCAACATAAAAGGATGGATCGGGTTCCTGGTCATAACCGTTATTATAATTGGAGGAGCTTTTGGGACATCTCAACTCATTCCTACCCAGGCTTCTGGAACATCAATCAAGGGAATTGCCTCCAGCGGGGGAAGCGGATTTTATAATGCATCCAATCAGACTTATACAGCCAATGTCAGCGACACAACAACCAACCTCAGTTTTACAATGACAATTACGGACACTACGGCATCAGGAGTAATGAATCTGACAGTCATAGCGCCTAATGTGCTGAATCTCAGCGCATACAATTCAACTTATAGTGCAATTTATGACAAACTGTACAATCAAACCTTGAACCAGACGGAGAAGTCAGGCACCACCTTGAATTCCTCTGTTAACAGTTCAATTGCGCAGAATGTCTCAAAGCTGGCAGAGAGTTATACTTACCAGAACATAACTTATCAGTTGTTCCAGTCCTTCACCAAGAATGTTACTTATTCTGGCGGACAGTATGAGTTCAATTTTACTTTGCAGCTCAACACCACAGCACTCAAACTCATGGTCACAGGCCAGAGTCTATTTGTTGTAATTAATGCGGCTGCAGGATCAGATTCTTCAAATGGATTCATAATGCTTTCAAAGCAGTGAATTCATCTTTTTTTAAATTTGGCCTGGCCAGGATTGTCTATTTTTTTATTCTAATCAATTCGCCGTTCAGTGCATTCCATCAGAAGCATTATCCAATGTTCACGCATTAAGAATTAGAACACAAACAGTAGGATTGGTATTGCAATCAGGACAGAAAGCAAGGAAGCAAGAAAATTAACCTCTCCTTTACTTAACTTGTTCCGGTTTTCAAATGCAGCACCAAGGATGCTATCTATCTGGCATCCAAGAAATCCAAGCGCACCGACCAATAGGATTCTTACAACATTAATCCCTGAGGATGCGCTGAGCAATCCATATGAAATTGCAACAATAAATGCACCAAGGAGAGCTGCCGCTTCCCCTGTCAGGGAAACTCCCCCATTTATTCCAGGCGTTGTTCTCTTAAAGTTTGTGATCATGTATACTTTCTTGTCGATTTGACCTATTTCTGATGCAAAAGTGTCTGAATTAACCACTGCGAGTGATATTGAAAACAATTCAAAATAGTGGAAATAGATGGAATGCGACAGCAAGCTACCTAGGTTAATTGAAGCAATGGCTATCCCGATGAGTGCTGCATAAAAGACATTGGAGACTCGCCTCTCGCCAGCGACTCCTTCCTGCACATGCTGTTTTTTCTTGATCTCAAAGAAGGCTTTAGTGGCAAAGTGCGAACTTATGGCAAACACTAGCAAGACAATGAGCCATTGGACTGAACCAAAGAAGGCAACGATAAGACCAACCACTAAAGCAGCTGTAGTTCCTTTAAGGTCAAATATGTTGAACACTCTGGAGACCACAAACAGTACTGCCAGTATGGCCAGTATCAGTACAGTGTCAAGCAAACTATAGATGGATTACCAACCTCTTTCCTGGAGCCTCATTTCCTTTGGCATCTGTTCAATGTCCAGACCCTGCATTCCGGCTAGCCCAGAGGAAACTCCGCCTATAATCTTGTAATCCTCATAATTCTCTACAGCTTCTACAACCGCCTTTGCCATCCGTTCAGGGTCTTTAGACTTGAATATACCGCTTCCAACAAATACTCCATCCATGCCAAGTTTCATCATCAGGGCACCGTCAGCTGGCGTCGCAACTCCACCTGCTGCAAAGTTTACTACCGGGAGCCTGCCAAGCTTTCTAACTTCCTTAAGGACCTTAAGAACTTCTGCCTCCATCTTCTCAAGATTTTGTCCGTAAAAGAGATTGTACCCTGTGAGATAGTTTTCATCACCAAAGAGATCCTGGGATGCAGTTTTCCTTAGAACGCAATAGTTCTCGGCGATCCTTTCTGCAACCTTTTTCAATTCCTCCTGGCTAAGATCTTTTATTATCCCGATCTCTTCATTGACCATTCTGATATGCCTTACTGCCTCCACAACATTTCCTGTCCCCGCTTCCCCTTTTGTTCGAATCATGGCAGCTCCTTCGACAATTCTTCTCACCGCTTCTGGCAGAGTCCTTGCACCACATACTACTGGTACCTTAAGCTGCTTCTTGTAAACATGGAAGAACGGATCCGCAGGAGTCAGAACTTCACTTTCATCAAGCATGTCTACACCAAGGGCTTCCAGCGTGTATCCCTCTGAAATATGGCCTATTCTTACCTTTGCCATTACCGGTATTGAAACTGCATTGAGAATCTCCTTGATCTTTTCAGGGTCAGCCATTCTGGCAACACCCCCAGCCGCCCTGATATCTGCTGGAACTCTTTCAAGAGCCATAACCGATACTGCACCGGCATCCTCGGCGATTTTCGCCTGTTCTGCAGTGGTTACGTCCATGATGACGCCGCCCTTTGTCATTTTGGCAAATCCTCTCTTGATGAGTTCTTCGCCAAATCTCAATTCTGAGATGTCTGTGGACATGTTAATCGAGATTGGATAGGAGAAGATTATAAATATCTTTATAGGTAAGTTGAAAAATCTTGAGGAATACGCTTTTTGTAAACTTTTTCCGACTTTACAGCCCAAAGTTTTAAACCTAAAGATACATAACAGATTAGAATAATAATGGCAGGTCCTAAGGTTGACAGTGTTGCCATAATACTACCTGTCGTGAACGAACGGCCAAATCTGGAAAACCTACTTCCCGAACTGGAAGATTACACAGTATACGTTGTGGACGATGGAAGCACCGATGGAACTCAGCAGATATGCGCACTGTGGAGCAATGTTCATCTGGTCGAGCGTCACAGGAGAATGGGTCTGGTGTCCGCTATTCTGGAAGGATTCAAGAGGCTCCCCCCAACTTGTAGATATGCCGTTGTTATGGATTCTGACTTTTCTCACAATCCATCTTATATCCCTGAACTTATCAAAACCGCCTCAGAAAAACAGGCAGATCTTGTGGTTGGCTCCCGTTATGTTCCCGGTGGAAAGAACAGGGATTCAATCAAGAGAAGGCTCATCAGCATAGGGGGCAACATAGCCTTCAGATCTACATTTTCTGCTAAAGTAAGGGATGCTACAAGCGGATACAGGGTTTACTCAGCCAGTGCCATGGAATTCCTGCTAGATTCCAATTATGTCGAGGCAATAAGCCCGTCATATGCTGGCCAGATTGACATCATGAGAAGGCTTATCGGTAATGGCTTCAAAGTGTGCGAATATCCAATAAAGTTTGTGAAAAGGTCCCAGGGGAAAAGCAAGCTTAAATTCAATGATATCGGGAATTTCGCCTCACTAATTTTCAAGAAGGGCAACATTGGCAGGTATGTCATTGTGGGAATATCAGGGGTATTTGTAAACTATCTCATACTTTTCCTTCTCTATGGCTATATGGGATTCCCTGCCAGTCCTCTTGCAGTTGAAGCGAGCGTTGTTTCCAACTTCGTGCTTAATGATAGATTCACGTTTAAGAAAAGGCCTACAACGGGAAAGACCACATTTCTTTTCAGGCTCGCTAGATTCAATTTCTTCAGTTTGCTTGGTATAGGCGTTAATGCGGGAATCTTCTACATCCTGTTAACTAGTGGCATTATCAATAAAGGAAGCATTTATGGAATTGGAATCGCACAATTTGTGGGAATAGTATGCGCTTTCCTCGTAACTTATCTCTCCTCAACATTCTACGTTTGGAGGGAAAGTGAGAAGTGAATGGGAGCCAGGAAAATTTAATTCTCGTTATCAGGTTTTCATTCATCGCGATTAGTTCTGCATTAATTGCAATTCCACAGATCCTCTGGAGCGAGTTTGGTTATCAGGGCATTTTGCTCATCGCACTGGAGTCCTTTTCCATTTTCCTTGGTTTCCTTTTTCTTCTTAGTGGACTCGCAGCAAAGCTTCCCGTACCAGCGCTGAATTTCACTCAAAAAATTTTGTCTAGGATTGAGGCAGAGACATCTGGTGGCAAACTTCTCATAAAACTCGCTCCTCTTGGCTTTCTGGCTTACACCGTATATCTTATAGTTCCTGTTTTTCTTTCAGGCATGGAGCATTATGGCGCTGTGCCATTTAATTACGAAGTGTTGCTGGTTATAGCGACAGGGTCATCTTTGGCAATGCTGGCATTACTTCATTTGATGGAGACCAAAACTTCAAGAAAGCTTACAAGGCTGTTTTACCTTCCCATTGCTGCACTGGCTCTTACCTGGGCCATCGCATTCTGGGTTGGGTCACCAAAATTCCCTACTGATGAAATGCTGTTGGACTACTACTCAGCTCACCTCACACTTCAAGGAATAAATCCCTATGTTGTGACAAATACATCTGGAGTTTTTGGTTTCATACATTCATCTATCCCCGGTTTTCCTCTGAGCATCGGCACGCCATTGCTTACAGGAGGGCTTGTAACCAGCCTCAGTTACCCTGCCCTTTCAATTTTTTCCTATATCCCTGCCCAGATTCTTGGAATAAGCCCTTCAGCTACTCTTCTTCCTCTTTATGTTGTGCCCGCATTGATGATTTTCTCTCTTTATTCAGGCTTAAAATACAGACTACTTTCGCTCTTTCCCGTGTTTATCCTCCTTCTGAATCCTTCATACCTAATCCAGACTGGACTGGGCTACCCTGACATCTTGTGGACAATCTTGATGCTCATTTCAGTTTCGACCTATAAAAAACCGGCACTCTCTGGGCTTTCTGTGGGATTAGCTCTCGCAGTTAAGCAAATTCCATGGGTAGTTTTCCCATTTTTCCTCATATTTATTTTCAAGGAAACAGGCAGGAGGGCAGGAATTGTGTGGTCAACTTTTGCGGTTGTAGCATTCCTTTTGCCTAATCTGCCATTTATAGCCAGTGATCCTTCCTCTTTTTTCCATGCATTGGCATCACCCGGGCTCCTTCCGCTCATCGGCATAGGATTTGGTCCTTCCCAACTGGGTTTTCTTGGAATACTCCCACTCTCTAGGGAATTCTTTACTGCCTTGGTCGTGTGCCTGGGGATATCATTTGTGATCGTTTACATTTCATATTATGATAGGTTAAGATTCGCTTTTCTTGCTTTTCCATTAATTATTTTTCTTTTCAATTACAGGTTCCTCCTTGATTACGAAATCTTCTGGCCCATCATCGCACTCGCCATTCCCGCACTTATGAACACAGAAAAAGGTGAGACTTTAAGCGGAGAGCACAAAAGAGTAAGTTTAAAAGGAAAAGAAAAAGCAATAGCACTGGCTATCGCCGTGTTGCTTCTTGGAGTACCCCTTGGAATTCAAGCCATGCATCCAGTTACCAGTGATATAAGCATGGGTGATATTAGCATTGAATCAACAGGGAACGGCAATATAACCGCAATCTCATTGAACATTTTGGTTGAAAATGGCAATTTATCATATGGGCAGATACTTTACAGGATAGTCCCCCTATCATCGATGCCTAACCTGAACGGATACCTCTGGCAGCATGGCAATATAACCATGGGGATCAAAGGAGCAATGATAACCATTTTACCGGAAAATTCACAACAACAGATACCGGCCAATGGAAATTACCGCATCATAGCTTATTATGGGGCAAACTCATCAACTTCACAATTCACAGTTAGCAATGGCAATATTACTTGAAATTTGGAATGTCTGTTGAAATCTCCGGATTAGTTAAAGAATGGCATTTATCACAAAAATCGGTTTTTAAGTAAAAACCCGCAGATTCCAATTTTGCCGAGGTTTCTGAAGACAAATATATAGTAGTCAGAGATTCAGGGTTGAATGACTGCTATCCTATACATAGCACTAAAGTTCCTTTCAATCGTAGTGGGCGGGATTGCAGCTGGTACTATCGGTTCACTGACGGGCCTTGGTGGGGCTACGGTTCTTGTTCCACTCTTGTCACTATTTTATGGAATTCCTATTATTTATGCGACAGGTGCAAGCCTTGTATCTACCATCGCAACTTCTGCGGGAAGTGCTAGCGCATATACAAGGGAAAAGATCACCAATGTGAAAATAGGGATTGGGCTTGAGATTGCCACTACAGCAGGTGCCATAGTAGGATCACTTACTGCAGTATACATCAACAACAACAATTATTCCTGGGCAATCTACATAATTTTCGGTGTGGTGCTGCTGGGTTCACTGATACCCACAGTCCAGAGAGGCAAATACGAAGAGCCTCTCCCCATAAAGGCAGACTGGTCAACAAAACTTTTCCAGCTTACAGGTTCCTATTATGACAAGAGACTCAAAAAGAAGGTCGATTATGAAGGAGTAAGGTGGTGGCTCGCTGAATTTATAATGTTTTTTGCAGGAGTCATTTCAGGTCTTCTTGGCATCGGAAGCGGAGCGTTGAAGGTTCTGGGAATGGACTGGGCAATGAATTTACCCATGAAGGTAACTACCACAACTAGCAACTTTATGATAGGAATTACGGCTGCCACAGGTAGCTCCATTTACTGGTATAATGGATATATTCAGGTATTCATAGCTGCAGCCACAGCAATTGGCGTCCTTATAGGTTCTTTCATCGGGGCCAGGATCCTTATGAAAATAACTAACAAGAACATCAGGTGGATATTCTTTGCAATACTGTCATTCCTGGGCGCCGAAATGTTACTGCGCGGGCTTCAGAAATCCCGGGCCCTGAACATTTCACTTGACCTGGAGGTTGTAATCTCGGCAATATTTGCTTTCATAATGATAAGCGGGCTTTACATATATACAGTGAGGGGTGTTGAAAGACATGCAAAAGGAAATTGATCTTGATCTCATAACAAGTTATGTACTGAGAACTGGTGTAGTAGTAAGTTTATTCTTCATCCTATTTGGCACTATTCTGCTATTTGTCAGGAACGGAGGCATGAACCACACCCTTTCTTATCTTTCAAATTTCAGCAACAGCTTCGACTCCCATTCCATTCCCCTTGGAGGTATACCCGCAGGCCTTGCCGCCCTTGATGGAATTTATTATATAACTACAGGCCTGTGGGTCCTGATCTTCACGCCAATTTCGGTGGTATTTATCGCAATAATCGACTTCCTGAAAGATAAGAACAAACTTTACGTGGCAATGAGCATAGTAGTGCTTTTCAACCTGTTTTTTGCCATGCTGGTGATACCGAGAATAACCTTATGACTTAAATTTCACTGAGGGCAGGAAATTTGCTCTATCTGTGAAAAAATCTTTATAATTGATGTGGGGATTTAAGGGCAGGGTCGTATAATGCTAAATTTTGAGCGTGTCAAAATAGCACATGAAGACCCCCAGAAGAGGGTTAAGAGTTTCCAGCTGGAGCCAGTAAAAGAGTACACAGATAGCGAAGCCATTGCTGAATCAAGCAGGTGCATTGGCTGCAATATCTGCACACAGGCGTGCCCTGCCAGCCTGGATATTGGCGGTTATATTAACAGTACGGCAGTAGGCGATCCGGCCCAGACCGTCAGGATAGTTTTTGAGAATCTTCCCTTTCCTGCAGTAATAGGCAGGGTATGCACACATCTTTGCGAAGACATCTGTGTAATGTATGACACAGGTGGCCCAATAGCTATCAGGCATATTAAGCGATATGCAGCTGACAAGTTCAATGATTATGGCGAAATCCTGCAGCTCCCCAGAAAGAAATTTATCGGAAAAAAAGTCGCAGTTATCGGCGGTGGCCCATCCGGGCTGACGGCCTCATATTACCTGTCTATTCAAGGGATTAAGGTTACATTGTTTGAGAAACTCCCGGCGCTGGGAGGGTTTATGAAGACAGGTATCCCCAGATACAGGCTTCCGCAAGAGGTTATTGACAAGGAGATAGGATTCATAATTTCGCAGGGTGTTGATGTAAAGCTTAATACGGAAGTTGGAAAAGACATCACATTTGATGAGATACTGAAGTCCTACGATGCCGTTTACATTTCAGTGGGTAACCAGAAACCACACATGACAGGCACCCCAGGCAGTGATGCCGAAAATGTAATCCATGCAACAGAATTCCTGAGGAGAGTAAGTTTCGGTGAACACATTGACGTTGGGAAGAATGTTGTGGTCATCGGCGGAGGATTTACTGCCAACGATTCATCCAGAACCTCTATAAGGCTCGGGGCAAAGAACGTATACATCATGTACAGAAGGCGGGAAATTGACCGCCCCGGTTATCCTAGCATGAATGCAGATGAAGAAATGGAAGAATCCATTGAGGAATATGTCAATTATGTTTGGGAAGTAACTCCATTCGAGTACGTCAAGGAAGGGAACAGGGCTGTAAAGCTCAGGTATTGGCAGAATGAGATGGTTACTGAAAAGGGGGGTCGCGCCAAGCCAGTCCCGAACAAAGATAAGGTACACGAAATAGATGTAGATTTCATAATAGAGGCTACAGGGCAGGAAACTGATTATGGATTCATGGGAGATGAGTATCTCAGGAATCTCCGTTTAACGCCTCAGGGCCAACCCATTACCAATGAAACAGGCATGACATCCCTAAAGGGGGTCTTTTCAGGAGGGGATTCCACAAACACTTCCAGGGACCTCATAAGTGCGGTAAGGGATGCAGACAAAGCTGTAAATGGAATTCTAGGATATCTCAATGTCATGGATCAGGTAAACGAAGACAGGCTTCCAATTCTAGACCGGTGGAAAAAATTCTCCCCGACCTCGGCAAAAATGGCTTATGCCGAGAGGTCCAGGTAAATTTATTTTATAATGGTTTCAAAGCCCGTGTAAGGAATCAATGCTTTCGGAACCTGGAAGCCTGTCTGATCTTTGAGCTGGTTGTTTTCCATAATGGCAACAAGTGCCCTTGTGGTGGCAACTGCAGTGCTGTTGAGTGTGTGGACAAACCTGTTCCCTCCCTTTGCCCTGTACCTTATATTCAGGGACCTTGCCTGGTAATCGGTGTCGTTCGAAGCTGAAACTACTTCCCTGAATTTTCCCTGCGATGGGAACCATGCCTCTATGTCATATTTTCTCGCAGCAAGATTTCCCAGGTCTCCTGAGCATATGTTCACCACTCTGTAAGGTAACTCCAGATTTCTGAACATGTCTTCGGAATTTTTTACCAGTTCATCGAAGAAATCCCAGGAATCCTCAGGCTTGCAGTAAATAAACTGTTCAATTTTTGTGAACTGGTGCACCCGGAAAATGCCCTTTGTATCTTTCCCATGTGAACCTGCCTCCTTCCTGAAACAGGGGGATATCCCCGCCAGCCTCACAGGCAGGTTGCTTTCCTCAAGTATCTCGTCCTGGAAAAACGCTGCAAGTGGGTGTTCTGCAGTTGATATGAGGTAGAGGTCCTCGCCTTCAATCTTGTACAAAGTGTCTTTGAAGGTTTCAACGTCTGTTGCGCCCTCCATTGCCCTGTAGTTAAGCATAAATGGAGGCTCAACAAGTTCAAATCCCCTTTCTGATAGAAAATCTAGTGCATAGTTTACAAGGGCCAGTTCTAACTTCACTAGCCTGTTCTTCATAAAATAGAATCTTGCCCCTGAGGTCTTAGCTGCTCTCTCGAGATCAACAATCCCAATATCCTGCACTAGATCCACATGGCTCACGGGCCGGCTCATGAGCAGTTCGTATTCCATACCTTTGCTTGCTTTTTTGAAAGTTTCAACATCTTCCTTGAAGACCTTCGCCCTACCCCAAGTGCGTACGAGTACAGCTTCTTCTTCAGTGAGGCAATGCGGAGCCTCTTTGTCTAGCAGATTGGGAATCAGTTTTGCAATTCTTGTTCTGGAATCTTCAATTTCTTTCTGTTCACCCTCTATTAATGTTAATTTTGAGTTAAGTTCCCGCACTTTCTCCTTTATTTGAGAAGGGTCTCGGCCTTCCTTTATTGCTGTTGAAACTTCAAGGCTCATGTTGTTCTTTTCATGTTTTACCTGGTTAATGGCCTTGAGTTTCTCCCTCCATTTCTCATCCAGTTCAAAGAACTGGTCAAGTATCTTTGAATCAAAGCCCCTGGCTTTACACGAATCATAGAATAAACTGGGGTTCTCCCTGAGAAGTTTGATGTCTATCATTGATGAGTGGTTAAGATATATGTGGTAAAAAATTGTTATGCTTGATTAGAGATAGCTCCACCCGCCAACTCCTTCCTCGTCATCGTTGGTTCCATCGGTAAATTCCTTGATGACCCTTCTACTCATCTGCACCTTCGGGGCAGATCTGACTGATCTGAGCCTCTCGTCAATATCCCTGCTCATATAGCTGTAGGATAGATTGTCTTCCTGTGTCTTGAGTGTGCTCATGAATCCGCCTGTGTAGCTGAATATGTTTAGTAGTACGAGAGAACCTGGAAGAATGAGGGTAAAAGTCTTCAAGATGCCGTATCCTGTATAGAGGTCGTTAAGAAGTCCTGAATAAGCAAACAATTGGCTCTGGCTCACTGTCAGGACACCATTGCTGAAGTATTCATTAACTCCTGCCAATGCGCCAGACGTGAATGGAGCCATCGCGAAGGTAATCATCATTATGATTGAGGTGGCAATGAGGGAAGAAGTTAGAGCCTTTGAAGTGGTTCCGGATTTTCTACCGCCGAGATAACCGGCAATTGCAGGCCCGGCAATGGGTATCCACCAAAGCAGTAGTGAAAAAATTATGGAATAGTAAATACCTTTAGGCTGTGAGTAAGTCAGGATATCCTTCTTATTTCTCTTGTCATATTCCTTCTTCAAACTGTGGATTTTAAAATTCTCCTTGAAATTTCCCAAACCAAAAGCCTTAGGTGTCATCCAATTGTCCGACATGCTATTAGCAGGTATATATATAATCTTTTTGACTCAAGAAATTATTGAAAAAATTATGAATGCAGGTGAGCCATTTCCTAGGATATCTGCCTACTGTAAATCATGCACCATATTTTTCTGCCCTGTCAGACAACTGGAGCAGAACTTTCATGACATCTCCACTATTGATGTTGTAGGTACCATAAGTGCATGATATTTCATCAAATAATTTTGCACGATCTTTTCTTATTCCGCTCGAATTGAATAATATGGGCAAAGGATCTCCGGAATGGTCTTTCATTGCGCAAGGCGTCGAATGGTCTCCCGTAACACAAACCACCGTATCTTGCAGAATCTTGCCAATATCTTTCATTGCTGCGTCTATTCTCTGTATAGCATCCCTCTTGGCGATGGGGTCTCCATCATGACCTGCAACGTCTGTGGCCTTGATATTCATAATGAGGAAATCATAATCGTTCAGTGTCCTGTACGCAGCTTCAAATTTTGCCCTGAAATCACTATCAAGCCTCCCAGTTGCACCTTCCACTGCGATGCTGTTCATCCCTATAAGGCGGCAAATGCCTGTTATCATTGGTATGCCGGATATGCACGCGGCTTTCATACCGTAAAGCTCGCTGAATGGGGTGAGCGATGGCGCCTGCCCTGCGCCCCTTATCAGTAGTTCATTAGCGGGTTCCTTTCCTTCCTTTATTCTTTTTGCGTTTAATGGATGGTCAGCTAGTTTCTTCCTTGCCAGCGCAAGGTATTTGTTAAGGACATCTGCCGTGAATTTCGCTTTTTCATCCAGAGGCTTTACCTCTTGCACCCTCAGTCCTGGCTCATGCGGATCAGAATCAGTTATGCGGTCCATCAGGTCCTTGCCCCTCATGACGAGGGCTGCCCTGTGCTCAACTCCCGCCCTTACGAAGAAATCCACTCCATCAACAGAGAAAGATAGTGCTTCCGCAAGTTTGTCTGTACCAGAGGTAATTCTTCCTGCCCTTCTGTCAGTCACCACGCCATTTGTATCAACAGTACCGAAGTTTGCCCTGAAGGCAACATCTCCGCCGAGAACTGTCATTCCAAGGCCCATAGCCTCAAATGGTCCCCTCCCTGTGTAAAATTTTTCCGGGTCATAACCAAGCAATGAGAGGTGTGAGGTATCAGATCCGGTCCTGTATCCAGGGGATACAGGATGCATTATCCCGCACTGCCCGTCCTTTACAAGCCTGTTTAGGTTGGGCCTGTAAGCTGCCTGAAGTGCTGTTCTGCCCTGTAGCTCCACATTAGGCCTGTCTCCTAGCCCATCAAGAACAATAAGGAAGATTTTCTTCATGGTTAAAATCACCCGTTCAGGTTCCTTCCTTCCACTCTTCAGCGTATTTCCTCTGTTCATCGCTGAGTTTGTCAATAGAAAGATCAAGCCCTTTGAGTTTCAGGTTTGCAACTTCCAGATCAATCTTTCTTGGGACAGGATACACTTTCTTCTCAAGTTTCTGGTGGTTCTTCACCAGATACTCCGCCGTCAATGCCTGTATGGAGAAGCTCATATCCATAATCTCTACCGGGTGTCCCTGGCCAGCTGCAAGGTTAACGAGCCTTCCGTCCGCAATAAGGTCAATAGTATTCCCGTTTTCAAGCTTGTATCTATTTATGGATTCTCTCACAGGTCTCTTTTCCAGCGACTTCGACTCAAGTTCTTTCACTGGAATTTCATTGTTGAAGTGCCCAGAGTTTGCCAGTATGAGGTTTTTCTTGGCCACAAGCAGGTCTGCGTACGATACAACATTCTTCATTCCTGTTGCAGTAACAACTAGGTCCGCTTCCCTTATGGCCATATTCATGGGTTTTACGTCAAAACCATCCATTGCAGCTTCCACAGCTTTTACAGGGTTAATCTCCGTCACAGTCACAAGTCCACCCAGCCCCTTCATCCGCATGGCAATACCCTTGCCACACCAGCCATAGCCTGCAACGACTATCTTCTTTCCGGCCAACAGAACATTGGTTGCGGACATAATGCCATCAAGGGTGCTCTGGCCCGTTCCGTACCTGTTGTCAAAGAAATGCTTCATTTCTGCATCATTGACGTCAAACATTGGAAATTTCAATGCGCCGGCTTTTTCCATCGCAAATAGCCTCACGACGCCCGTTGTAGTCTCCTCATTGCCCCCAATTATGTTGTCAAGAAGATCAGTACGGTCTTCGGAAACAATTTTGACAAGGTCTCCTCCATCATCGATTATGACATTGGGCTTGAGATCAAGTGTCTTATTGAGGTACTCATAGTATTCTTCCTCTGTTTCACCCTTTTTTGCATAAACTTCCATTTTATAATCGTCCCTCAGAGAGTGGACGACGCTATCATCTGAGCTTAGCGGATTGCAGGATGACATTCTTATCTCTGCACCTCCTTCCCGCAGTAAAAGAGCGAAAATTCCCGTCTTGGCTTCCACATGCAAAGCCATAGAAATTTTCACTCCTTTGAGTGGCTTTTCCCGGATGAATCTCTCGCGTATCTGGGATGTAACGTCCATCCTTTCCCTGGCCCAGCCAAGTCTCAGGAATCCTTTACTTGTGTTTTCCATAGTCTCTGTAAGTGATATGGATCAAGGCTTATAAGAACACCCTTGCCGAAAGGTTCTGCAGACTTAATCACGTTGCGGATTTCAAAACCGGGCGAAAACAACTGGAACCCTCCTCCTTCTATTATGATGTCGCCGATGTAAAGGTGGAACTGATCTATGAAACGTTCCTCAATGAAACTTGTTATAATTGATCTACCACCTTCAACAAGCAGCTTGCTGATACCCTCTTCTTGCAGTTCAGATAGAATGTTCTCCAGCTGGAGTCCTTTTAAATCCCTGGTCCTGATCTCGCATTCCCTATTATCTTCCCTAACTTTGGCTGTATAGATGATAGTTCTCGCTGCTGAGTCATAGACCCTTGATCCAATCCCGGTCCTTAGACTACGGTCAAGAATTATTCTCACTGGAAACTTCTCTTTCTTGACGGCGTTCTGGTCAACAAGCAGCCTCGGATCATCTGCAATAACTGTCCCAGAGCCAATAAGTATGGCATCGACCTCGGATCTAAGTTCATGTACCCTTACCATGTCCTCTGGAGAAGAAATGATTACTCTTCTGCCATCTTTGCCTGAAATAAACCCATTCAGGCTCTGTGCAACGTTTACAATGACGTAAGGTCTTTTGGTCAACTGCTGAAAAACACGGTGTCCATATTAATTTTCTCTATTAGAAGACTTGTTGCTAGAAAACACATACGTCAAAAACTGGGAGTGCAAATATTTAGTTTTTGGTAGACATAGACCATGGATAATGAGATTAACAGGACTGGATTTGCCAGGGCAGTTTCTAGATATGTTCGATGGCGTTGACCTGGAACTATACAATCACCAGGAGGAGGCAATCAGGCACCTTGAAGCTGGCAGGAATGTGGTAGTCTCTGTTCCAACAGCCTCAGGTAAATCACTCATAGCCTATGTTGCAATTTACAGGGAATTCCTGAAGGGCCGAAAGTCAATGTATATAGTGCCACTTCGGGCGCTTGCCTCTGAAAAATATGATGACTTAAAAAGAATGTCTACCCTGGGGCTCAAGGTGGCAATATCAGTCGGTGATTATGATGACTCCCCTGAGTTCATGAAGAAGTTTGATGTAATCGTGTGCACTTCTGAGAAAGCTGACTCACTTTTCCATCATGATCCATCTATTATGTTTGAGATATCTCTAATCGTTGCAGATGAACTTCATCTAATAGGGGACGAAAGCAGGGGAGCGAGGCTTGAAACATTTCTTTCAGCTGCAAGATACATGAATCCCGACATAAGGATACTGGGGCTATCCGCAACAATTTCCAATATTGAGGACGTATCAGGCTGGTTGGACGCTGAGGCGGTCATCAGCGATTTTCGCCCCGTCAAACTTGAAAAAGGAGTCCTCTTCAACAGGACGCTAGAATTTCAGGAAGGGGGCGAACCAATATTATTCAAAGGCAAAGATGACCTCTCCCGGCTCTGTGAACATTATATTCTGCAAGGGGGTCAACTGCTGGTATTCGTCAACTCTAGAAAGAGGGCGGAGGACCTGTCAAGGAAACTTTCGTTCTCACTGGAGGAAGGTGTGGTTGGCACCATTCAGTGGGAACCACCATGGGGCGGTGAAACGGACAGGTATCAGGGGATTCTTTCAGAACTCATACCAAAGGGGGTCAGTTTTCACCATGCAGGCCTTTCTTCCGCCCAGAGGAATGTCGTCGAATCGCTTTTCCGGGAAGGGAAGATAAAGGTTCTTGTGGCTACACCCACCCTCGCTGCAGGCGTTAATCTTCCTGCAAGGGTGGTTGTCATAAGGGACATCACAAGATTTTCTGACGGTTATGTGGGGTATATCTCAAACACTGAAGTACATCAGATGCTTGGAAGGGCTGGCAGGCCTAAATATGACAGAACTGGATTTGGCATCATTTATGCCGCATCTGAAACTTCACTGGAACGTGCCTGGGAATACCTTGACGGTGATCCAGAACCGGTTTTCTCAGGCATAGGGAAAGAGTCGTTGATAAGGTTCAATACCCTTGCGCTTGTTAGTACCGGAATCGCAATAGACATAGATGGCCTGATGAAGTTTCACGAAAAGACCCTCCTGGGGTACCAGACAGATATCTCTTTGCAGAGGAACAGGTTCGAGGGAGCTCTGGCATTTCTTCACGAAAATGGCTTCATTCAAGGATCTGAAGACGAATATAAGGTTACAAGGTTTGGCAAAACTGTCAGTGACCTTTATATTGACCCGGTTTCGGCCCTTGTTTTGAAGAAATACATTGACGGAGGCAACATAACCGACCAGAGGACACTATACAACATATGCCTGACTCCTGAAGTTCCTTCCTTAATTGCCAAGAGGGATGACACTGATGATATTGTGTTCTTTATGGAAGAGAACAGCCTTGATTATCAGGACAGCAGTGATTGCTTCAACAGTGCCAAGACTGCTATGGTGCTTTATGACTGGATCTGCGAAAAATCGACTGATTACATAACAAACAGATACGGTATAGGCCCGGGAGACATTCAGGCAAAGGTAAGCAGCGCCGAATGGATGGCTTACTCCCTTTCCAGGCTGGCATCCATGTATCTCGCCGAGAGGCGCACATACTTTGAAATGCTGGCAATAAGGATCAGGGAAGGAATCAAGGAGGACATATGGGAACTCACCGCAATACCAAATATAGGAAGAGTGAGAGCCAGGAGGCTTTATGCATCAGGCTTTACAAGCCTTGATTCCATTGCGGGCGCGTCTGAACAAGAGGTTTCCCGTATAGCTGGTTTCTCTCACAAACTGTCAACTGAAACCATTAGCCATGCCAGGACTTTACTTCAGAGGAGAAGAAGGTGAAGGATCACCTGAAGGTTTCAAAGGAAGATGCGCAAGCCATTCTCCAGAAGCTGAGAAAGGGCAACTGGATAGACTTTGAGAATCAAATCCAGCGCGATACAGATAATGTTTATATCCCATTGAAAAACACCGAGGTGGATGAGGCAATTGTAAACTTGCCCTGGGTTATAGTTTCCATTGAACCGGTCCCCTCAAAGGATAAACACCTTCCAAAACTTGCAGGTGGGGCATTTGATCTCATAGGTGACATAGCCATAACCAAGATAAGGGAAAGGGATAGGGCCATTCATCTTGCAGATGCTTTGACAGAAACCCACCCTAACATAAAGGGAGTATTCCTGGACAAGGGGATAACTGGCCCATTCCGGTTGCGCGACTTGGAGTTGTTGAGGGGAGGGCCAGGCACAATTACACAATATCGCGAAAACGGGGTAATTTTCAGGCTCGATGTCTCCAAGGTCTACTTTTCGCCAAGACTGGCAACAGAACGTATGTTTGTATCGCGGGAAGTCAGGGTTGGCGAGAACATTATAGACATGTTCGCAGGAATAGGTGCCTTTTCGTTAAACATTGCGAAGACACAGAAGGCATCAATATATGCCATAGACAGCAACCCTGATGCCATAAAGTACATGAAGGAAAGCATTGCACTGAACAGGCTCATCGGGACCATAGAACCCATATGTGGTGATTCATTGGAAATCATCAATGCACTGCCGGATGCTGACAGAATAATTATGAACCTCCCGCATGAATCTCACCGGTACCTTAGAAAGGCAATTGAAAAACTTCGCAGAAATGGCATATTGCATTACTATGAAATCCTCGATATGAAGGGTATTGAGGAGAGGATGGAAGAATTCCGGGACCTCGGCCTATTCATTATGAAAAAAAGGGAAGTTCATGGGTATTCCAGCTCTCTTACAATGTACTCTTTGACTGCCGCCATGACCGGGGAATAAATATTAAGCTCAAAATTGCATAGCGTTAACTGGATGGGAATAGCCGATCAGATTGGGAGCCTTACCACAGAGGTATACGAAAAAATCCTCATGGACGAAGTGAAGAAAGGGCAGGTTCCAATGCACATTGGCATCATAACAGACGGAAACAGGCGTTATGCGAGGGGAAACGGGCTCAGTACCAATGAAGGTCACGTAAAGGGCAAAGACAAACTCGAGGAGGTACTTCAGTGGTGCATGGACGCAGGCGTCAGGATCGTAACCGTTTATGGTTTCTCCACTGAAAATTTCAACAGGGACATAAAGGAAGTAGAATTCCTTTTCAGACTCATCAATGATGCATTCGTTGATCTCCTGGAAGATCCAAGGATTTATGAAAACAAGATCAGAGTGAAGGTCATCGGGGAATTTGACCATCTCCCAGATTACTTGCAGAATACAATCCAAAAAGTTGAGGAAAAAACCAAAGGTTTCAGGAATTTTCGTTTCAACATAGCAATCGGTTATGGCGGCAGGCAGGAAATCATAAATGCGATGAAAAAAATGTACAGGGAGATCGAAAAAGGGAAAATGACCGTGGACGATATCACCGAAGAAAAATTCCGCGAATTCCTTTACGACAAGAGCCTGCCTGATCCAGATCTTATATTCAGGACAAGCGGGGAGGAAAGGATCTCGAACTTCCTGCTCTGGCAGTCTGCCTATTCTGAGTTATATTTCTCCGATGTGAACTGGCCTGAACTGAGGAAGGCAGACTTCCTTAAGGCAATTATTTCCTATCAGGGAAGGAAGCGAAGATACGGTGTATAAATGTACATAGCAGTAGATGACACAGATTCCCGGGAGGGAATGTGCACAACCTATCTTCTTTCTGAAATCATTATCCGAAGCGGAATGGACCTTATTGGTTATCCGCACCTTGTAAGGCTTAACCCTGCAATCAAACATAAAACAAGGGGGAATGGAGCACTCTGTGCCAATTTGGGCGAAGGCAAGGGACTCCCGCTTAAGATTGGTAGCTTCAACGGAAAGGATATCATGAGCTACCCTGATGAGGAAAGAGGCACCAAGTCAACTGATCTGGTCCAGCTAGCCAGTGAAATTGTGGGGGAGATGGCAGTGCTCGATGAACCTGACACTAACCCCGGGATAGTAGCCTCCTGCAATGAATTTGATCCATCATTTTACTGGAAAGCTGTCCGGGAGGAAGTTTCAATCGACCAGGCTGAGGCATTCATAAAAAAACAGGGCGGTGAATACAGGAAATTCAAGAATGGAAGGGGAATCATTGGGGCAGCTGCAGCAATCTCATGGCCTGCTAAACAAGTGACATATGAATTTCTCGCATACACGTTCCCTAAGGGTGACCATTTAGGCGCAGATTTGAAATTGAGAATTGCAAGCATGGCAAATCGAATTCCAGGGAGTTTCAATAACATAGACCGCAGGAATAACCACGCCGCTATCTTCCCCAGTGAAAGGACTCCTGTTGTATTGGGAATCAGGGCAATCAAGCCTGAGGCTTTACTTGCTGAAGGCCCGGAGATCGTGGCTGAAACTGGCTCAGTAATAGAAAGGTGCCTTCTATTCAGAACAAATCAGGCCACGGATGATCATATTATTCCGGATCCAGCTGAACTCCGGAATGGGTGCTCCTATTCAATTGAGGGAACAGTTAAAGTCCAGCCCTACAGCATATCAGGCGGACATTATTTTGCGGAACTGCAGAGCAGGCATATGGAACTTGCCATAGCAGCATTCGAGCCTACAAAGGAATTCAGGAAAACTTTTTCAAAACTTGCTCCAGGTGATAATGTAAGGGTCTTTGGAACATATAAGGAAAACTGCCTTAACGTTGAGAAGATGGAAATCAAGTCCGTCTCAGATATTTACAATAGAGTTCCTCCAGAATGCGGAGAATGTGGTGACCGTATGCACAGCAGAGGAAAGGGCGATTATAGATGCTACAGGTGTGGAAACAAGGGAAAGCTGGCCTCTTATGAACTAGAACCGCGGGAGATCGATGTTGGAAAGTTCGATGTGCCTGTGATGTCAAGAAGGCATCTTTCCAGGCCATTTGAACTGGACTTTAATGATGGCGTGGTCACACTCTCTGAGGTTTACGCTTGATAAGCATCACCGGGATTCCCGGTTCCGGGAAGAGTTCGATCTGCAGTTATCTGAGAAACCTGGGATACGACTGCAGGAACATACTGGACGTAGATGACGCCAGGAATTGCCTGGAAAACGATGAAATGGACATGGATTGCCTTAATGACAGGATTAAGTGGGAAAGCAAGTCCGGCATCATTATAGAAAGCCATTACTCCCATCTTGTTCCATGTGCCACGGTATTCATTCTTGAAAGGGGGGAGGAAGAGACAGGAAAAACACTTTTAGAGAGGGGCTATTCAAGGGAAAAAGTCGAAGAAAACCTTGATGCCATGAGATCCGATATTATATACCAGGAGGCTCTTGAGAGGCTTCCCTCAACTAAAATACACAGAATTAAGGTCGTGGAAGGAAATCCGGAACTTACAGCTTTGAAAATAGTCGAATTTCTCAAACCTTCGAAAAAAGATTAATTGGAACTGAACATTTTCCATGCTGATGGTACTGGATTCCTACAGAAGCACAGCTGATAAGTTTCTCATCCCTTTATCGAAGCCCTTCATGAAAATCAATCCAAATACAATATCGCTGTTCTCACTGATCTTTGCCGGTTTGACTGGTCTTCTATTTTATCTTGGCGGGGTCCTAATCCTCGTAAGTTTTGCTACACTGGTCCTTTCTGCACTTTTTGATGCCATAGATGGCAAGGTTGCGAGATTGAGGAATCTATCGTCAAAAAAGGGGGACCTCATGGACCACGTACTGGACAGGTATTCAGACATCCTGATCATGCTGGGATTCATTTTCAGCGTCCATGCACAGGTTTGGATAGGTCTGCTCGCTGTCATCGGTGTGCTCCTTACAAGCTATATGGGAGTGCAGTCACAGGCATTGGGTCTTAAGAGAAACTACTCAGGAATACTCGGAAGGGCAGACAGGCTTGTCTTCATGCTTATATTCATTCTGCTTCAGTTTTTCATTTCCTACCATTTCGTCATATACGGTGTCCTGATAACACCCATCAACGTACTGCTCATTTGGTTCGCCATAGCAGGCAACATAACGGCGGTAATGCGCTTCAGGGACACTTACTCTGCGCTTGGCCCTTCCTGAAGTCCCAGTATGAGTGCCTCGTATTCAAGCGCCAGTTCCCTGGCCCTTTTTTCATCACGGGACTGACCGTAGACCCTAATTATGGGTTCCGTGCCTGAGGGACGCATGAGTACCCACCCATCGCTCAGATATATCTTGAGCCCGTCAGACCTATCCTTAGAATTTGACTCAGCGTATGAAATAATGGATGGTTCAAGGCTTTTCCAGTCCTTCTTCCTTTCAACTGATATTTTGTGGATGAAAAACTGTGGCAAGCTAGAAATCAATTCGGAGATCTTCTTTCCTCCCACCGCCATTAAATTGAGTATGAGGGCTACTGTCATCGCACCGTCCCTGCAATACTGGTGTTCTCCGAAGATTATGCCGCCATTTTCTTCTCCTCCAATCATTGCCATGTTGTCTATCATTGTCCTGGAGACCAGGGGTGCGCCTACCTTTGTGCGGATAAGTTGGGCTTTTCCATCATGGCAAATTTCATCGATTGCATCGGAACTGCTTATTGGGGTAACTACCTTGCTTCCAGGCTTAATGACACTCCTGACCACCAGGCACAACGTCTTGTCACCGTCAATGAAGTTTCCTTTTTCGTCAATGAACACAGCCCTGTCAGCATCACCATCATGTGCAACACCAAGGCTGAAAGCCCCATTCTTCATGAGCGATAGGAGATCTTTCAGGTTCTCTGGCCTTGGTTCGGAGGTTCTGGAGGTAAATTTCCCGTCAGGGAAAGCATTCAGCGAGACAACTTTGCATCCAAGCTTTCTAAGAAGGGCAGGAGTAGTGAAATATGAAGCTCCGTTTCCGCTGTCAACAAGCACTCTAAATTGCTTCTCTCTGATTTTTTTCACATCAACGTGTGACAAAATTCCATCTAAATACAGGTCCACAGAGGTAGGATCACTTTTCAATGTACCTGCTTCTTCCCAAGAAACTGCCTCAAAGGATTTCTCGTAATAAATCCTCTCAATCTTCTCCTCATCTTCCCGCCTGAGTTCAGTTCCGTCACTAGCAATGCATTTGATGCCATTGAACTGGGGCGGGTTGTGGGACGCAGTGATTACAACTCCAAAAATCTCCTTTGATTTGCAATAATACTGCACGGCTGGTGTGGGGAGGATTCCAAGGTCAATGACGTTAGCTCCTGAACTCATCATGCCTGAAGTCACTGCGTTAAAAATCATATTTCCCGTGTCTCTGGTGTCCCTGCCCATAGCCACGGATACTTTACCGTAATAGGTTCCAATGGCTTTGCCAATTTCCTGTGCGAATTCCACGGTGAGGTCTTTGTTTGGTATTCCACGTATTCCATTGGTGCCAAAAATGGGTTCATATTCTGGAATGTCAGTCAACTTAACCGTGTTTTCATTGTATTGTAATATAAGAATCTACCCAGCTTACTCTTCTAGTGAGTAATCTCTCCCTCTCCAGCTTATGGATTTCATACTGGCGGCTTTTGCCAGATTATAGATGTAAATGAACGGTATGAGCAGGCTTATAAAGAATGAGTAAAATGGCAGTTTTCCCGACCTTTTTACTGCCCTTGCAGCATTGATGAATGTTGGAAGCAGGAACAGCGCAAAGAGAGGGAAAACTAGAAAAGACAGTACTATGGATGAAATGAACAGGAGGATTGACGCGCCGTAAAAAATAAGGCCGAACCTGAGCACACTTCTCGTGGAATAGACTGAAAGTGCAGTCTGCCGGTTTGCCCATTCCATGAAGGTTGTAAAATCGTCCGGTGAATTGATTGTGGGCATAGCTTCCTTCACATATGCGATCTTCAGCCCCTTCTTTTTGCAGAGTTTTGTCAGGGCTATGTCGTCTGATACAAAACTGCGGAAGAAGTCCATCCCATCACCCTGGATCAGTTCAGCCCTAAATGCAAGAGAACCGCCCCATCCAAATCTCGTGAGATTGGATTCCATCATGCCAAGCCCAACAAAGCCCCAGACAAGCTTCACCTTAGACCAGAATCCTCCCACAGGTTCAAAATAAGGAAAAGTTGTAGAAATTCCCGTTGCAGGATCGGCCATAGGGGAAAGCAGTTTCGAGAGCCAATCCTGTTTAACAAGAATATCTGAGTCTGCAATAACATAAATTTCGTACGGACTGGACGCAGTAATAGCAGAGGAAATAGCCCTGACTTTGCCGCTGCAATTATTGCACTGGTCCCTCGCAAGCAGCCATTTCATTCCCACTGCATCAAGCACAGGAACACTGGGGTCATCCGGTGAATCCACAACGGCTATGATATCGTGATGGCCGTAGTCCTGCTTCATTATGCTTCTAAGATTTGCATCTAGGGAATAATCAAGGCCCCTGCATGGAACTATAACTAAGGCTCTGGATTGTGGCTGACCAGAGTAAGACCCATTTTTATTCCTGACTGTTGCGATATATGTCAATCCTAAAAAGATAAGAAAAAGGATTAACGTGAAAAAATCGAAAAAGAAATTGTAAAAGGGCCAGGGAAATGACATCAGACCAGAGTAACTTCTTCTGTATCTACCTGGCCAACTCCCTCAACGCCGGAAATGGTCTGTTCAACCTGGTCTATCTTGCCTTCCTGATCAGGAACTATGACCTGCAGCTTGATGGACTTAAGGCCAAACCCTACTTCTATAATTTCCACCTTGTTTACTTCACAAAGGGGTTTTACCTTGTTTACGACCTCATTCTTGAGGGCGTTGATATCAAGTTCCACGTCGGTGGGTAAAATTTTTAACAGTACTGCTACGTCTCCCATTGAAATCTCCTCATGGTCCCTGGAAACCGCACTTGGGGCAGTCGTATTTCGTGGAGTGTTCGCGGCAGTCTTTGCAGCGACCGATAAGCTCTTCACCGCACTGTGGGCATTCAAATATGGAGTAACCAGTCTGGACAAGTCCGACTCCGCAGGACGTGCAATTTTCTTTGTATCTCATCTAAACCATTGCCTTCTTAAACGGGATTCAGGATACCTGTTCCATGAATACCTAAACTAAGACTGAACCAAATTTCTGGAAAATATATAATCCTTAGCCAGATGTCATGGGTGCAAATGCCAAAAATGACAATTCTTACGGCCATTGACGGCCAGAAAGTGGAATATCCTGTTGAAAATTTTTTCAAAGCTTCAGAAAGTCCCCTATACCTCGGTGTGATAACTAAACCATCTCCCGGGCTCTGGGAACTTCTGTCCAGATCAAAGGCTGTGTTGGTCGTTACTGATGACTTGCCCATTACATATAGGATATCCTACAGAATAGAGGTTGGAGAAAACTCAATTTTCTTTCTTACGCCCAAGGAGTGAATAACAACTGAATTTCCTAACCGAATATTACAAATGAGATTACAGCCATGAAAACCATGCTTACCATAATAACAATGTAAGAGCGTATGTTCCAGGACATCACCTTCTGGCCATCGAGTGGCGGAACTGGAATCATGTTGAAAACTCCAAGGTAAAGGTTGATCTGTGATAGATACCCCATTGGAAAAGCCCAAATTGTTGCGCTAAGTGAAATACCTGCTGCAAGAAAAACAGTTCCTAAAACAAGATTCGTCATTGGTCCGGCTAGGGCAGTTTTACCCACTCTCCCCTGTCCGAAGACCCCCTCAATGTAGACTGCTCCAGGAGCTGCTATTACAAACCCGAGGAATGAAAAGATTAAACCACTGAGAAGGCCCATGGGCCAGATTCTGAATTCAGCATGCCCTCCGTATCTTCTTGCTATTTGCCTGTGGGCCAGTTCGTGTGCCAGGAAAGCAAGACAAACTGCGGCTAGGCTCAGGGCGAGATAGTACAGGACCTGGGATGGGGAAAGCCTGAAAGAATAGTGGCTGAAAATAGAGATGGAAAAGGCCATGGTCAGTGCAAATACTGCAATCAGTATATCCTGCACTTCCCTTCTCAATCGGGAATACCCAAAATAGTGCAATCAGATTTCGCCCTCTTCATTCATCTTTGACATGTATTCCATTAGGGTCATGACTTCGAGGGCCTCAGATATGCCTATCTTCAGGAAGAATGCAATATGGAGAGTTTCCTGCTTGATATTTTCCTTCAGTGCAACTCTTAGTAGTTTCAGAAGAGTCTCATCCTTCAGCTTTGGCCTCCTGGCTAATTCCATCTGGTCTTTTATGTATATGTATATATTTCTTGCAAGGACTGGGTCTTTCCTGTCTAGGTTATTGAAAATGACATTTATGGACAAGTCCTTGAGGCTTTCAAGGTCAACAGCCTTGGCGGCTTTCTGTATAACATCCCTTGTCAGTATCTCATATTTTTCCTCATTCACATCGAAGTAAAAGTCCCTGCTGGCAAGGAACTGGAACACGGGCTCAATCTGTTCAATGGGGATATCTGCCTTATAGAACGCCTCCTTCTTGTCAAATTTCTTTCCCACCTTGTATTCGAGCTTGAGGAGCCTGCTGACATAGAAGATCGTCTCCATAAATTCCTTCTTGGTCTTGAGGTCCTCCCTGAGTTCATTGTGTGTTTCTTTGGTAAGGAGGGTGCCTTCATACCTTCCCATGAGCTTTTCAGCCATGTCGAAGTTATCTGCCTCCATGTAACTCCTTATGACAAACTGGAGGCTCCTTTCATCAACGAACTTCGGATTGGTTTCGTAAAAATGGATTACCGCCTCGTAATCACGGTCGTCATAGTAAAGTCTCAGCAGGGTATTTGTCACGTTCAGGCCCCTGGAGAACTCATCACAATATTTTAGGCTCTGTAGCAGTAGTTCGATTGCATCCTCCCTTTGGCCTGACTTGATTAGAAGCTCTGCATAGAGATTTACTATCTCAAGATCCTCAGGGTTGTTCTTGTTGAGGTTCTTTGCAACTTCAAGGGCTAGTTTCGTATCGCTGTTATCAAAAGTCCTTGATGCGATAATTTTTCCAAGCCATGTATAACCCTCCTGCTTGTACAGGTTGACCAGGAAATCCCTCACATCTCTGTTGTACCACAGGTTGTCCACTGCATATCGAACTATATCCTGGTCCTCATCCTTCTTAAATGTCAGCTTTCCTAGAAGTTCTATCACTCCCATAATATCGGAAGTCTTCTGGAGAAGTTTCAGTTGAAGAAGTTTATTATCTGTTTTCTTAATGAGCTGTTCCGACTCCTCAAATTTTCCAACTTCCATGAGTGAAGTCACATAGTTTTCTATTTTCTCCGGGTCAGCCCCCAAAGAGATGGCAATTGAATAATGCTGGAGGGCTTCCTGGAATTTTGAGGAGCCCATGTAGGTGTCTCCAATCAAAAGTTCAAGCCAGATGGTCCTGTTCTCTGTCTCCAGGTCAATGAGGAAATTAAGGATTTCGGATGACTTACCTAAGCTCTGGTAAATGCTTATCTGCCTGAGAACGTCATCCTGGTCATATTGGTTTGTGCTGAAAAGAATCATGGAAGCTTCACCCGCTTTCTTGTATTCCTTGTTGACCAGAGCCAAGTCACGTCTGAGCTTAACTATCCATGGGTTCCGCACATGCCCTTCGGCATCGAAGGAAAGCAGAACTGTGGCCATTTCCCAGAGTTTGTTTTTTGTTATTGTCTGGTATATTTCTGAAAAGTCAAAGAAATCCAGAATATTCATACCAACAATTTCTTCAAGGTATTCCCTGAATTTCTTCTGTTCATCGGTAGCGAGCGCTATGTTCAGGAGAAGTTTCAGGAAATCTGCATTCCTTAGCCGGTCATGGGCACTCTCTGCATACTTTCTGGCTGTGCTGTATTCACTTTTTCTGAATTCAATCAGGGCTACCCCGTACTTGTAGAACGGGTCATCTTCCGAGTGCGAGGTGCGGTTAAGCTGTGCCTCCGCCTTATCTAGCTTGCCCATTTTGATGTAAGCTTCAGTAAGGGGGAACAGAAATCTCGCGGAATCAACCACATCATCTGAGAATCTCCCCTCATAAATCTGGGTGAGGAAATCCATGAGCCCTCTTATCTCCTTGAACTGTGGGGTATATAGCATGCTTCTTATCCGGTCGGGAACAACCGGGTTCCTCGTGGAAAAATACTCATAAGAAAATATGTATGCAAGGGCTTGAGAGGTGTTTCCTGCAATTATTGAATCATCCAGAGAATCCATCCTTGGCCGCAATCCCCTCAAACGATTGGAAACTATCCTGTAATAAGGTGTCCTGTTCTTTCTGGACCCATAAATATCATCAAGCCTGCCGAGAAAATCATCATCCCGCACATTGAAAAATATTGAATCCACCACTTCAGGGGAATCCATCAGTTCCGGGTGTTCAGCAAGTTCCTTCAACGCTGATTTGTTTTCATCCTCGTAAATTTCACAGGCTACATAGATAGGGTGGAATTTGGTTTTGATGCTGGAATGGTCTTCGCATATGGTTACTATGGAATCGTATTCTCCGCGTTTGAATAGCCAGTTCATTGCATAAGAGGTAGCTTCGTGGTTTTCAGGGTCCTTCTCCATAAGGTCTCTTGCAAGGTTGAACGCCTCGCTTTCTTTGTTCAACTTTATGAGAACCGTTAACTTGAGATTCAGGAGGCCTTTGTCATCAGGATGTTTGGTCAATGCCTGATCCAGGTCCTTGATTGCTTCATTGAATTTGGAACTGGATATTTCGCACTCTATTTTCTTGCCCAAAATATCTGGATCTGCCGTTGAGGCAGGGTAGGTCTCGATTAGCTGTTGGCACTCAGAATAGAGTTTTTGCGAAAATGCCAGATTTATGGCTTTTTTAATGGAACCCATATCCGAATTGTTTCTATTTGCAAGATGCTTGAAAATTTCGTAAGACTCAACAGTCTCATTGAGTTTAAGCAACGCCTCACCCTTAAGCTTCAGGAGTTCATAATCATCAGGGAAAAGCTTTAGGCCATTCTGTACAAAGTTGACCGTAAAAGAAGGCATATCATTCCGCAAAAGGAGAAGCCCAATGTTCCTCAGGTCCTGCAGCTCTGTTATACTCTCAGGCTCAAGTTTCTGGATCTCTTCAATGAATTTCTCGTGGTTCTCCTTCTCTAAAAGTTCGATGAGCCTTATTTCGGCCCAGGTGTCTTTGCCATCTGTAAGCAGAAGTTCCAGGAAATTTTCAGCCAGCAGCGTATTTTTTCCAGCCAGGAAATTGCTCAGTATAGCAGCCTTAGAAGTTAAATCGAGCCCCCGAGAAACCGCACCCTGGAAAAGTTCCCGGTCGTATGACCCTTTTCCTGAAAGATACACAGCAGTTTCTGGATAACGGTCAAGTTCCCTTGACGCCCTATTCAGGATATCAAGGTTGGTTTCGTTCAGGGAAATAGGCCTATCCATGCCAATCAGCCCCAAGATTTCAGAATACGCATCGATGGAACTCAGTTGAGACAGTTTCATGTCCCAGAGTTTCTGCGATGTTGTGATGAATGAAAGGACCTTGTCCAGGCTTATCAGGAATAAGTCTTGGTCTGCTGCCTTCAAGTTTTCAAATATGGTTTCCACTTCAAGGAAGGTATCATCTTCAGGAGAGAGGTGGCCTGAACCCCAAGATTCTTCCAGCTCTTCAAGGCTATCCAGGAATTCCTTCCGAGCGGCCTCTCTGGAATCTCCGGCTGAGGCAATCGCGCCTTCGGCAGCCTGTCTCAGTCTCTTGACGGCTTTCTTGATTGTAGTGGCTTCCGCCATCTCTGCTCTAGAGTGCAACTCATATATTATTATTATCTCGCATTAATTCGGGGATATCACAGGGAGCCGCCCAGTATAAGGTTTACAATCTGCAGCGTACCATACATGACGGCAGTCACTATCCAGGTCATGATGACAAAATGATGCAGTCCGTGTACGACTTTTCCACCGTCTGCGATTTTAAGCGCAGTCCCTGCTATGAATGAGTGTATGAGCAGTATTGCAACAATGAAAGCCTCGATGGTGAATATTGAGGACTGAGGCTGGGACACAAATATACCAAAGGAGTTCAGGGATGACACGTTGAAAGTGGAGAAAACCTGGTTTATGATCTGCAGAACTCCAAAGGCAATTGCAAGGGAAAAGGCAAGCCCTCCGGTTATGCCATAGAGGACACCAACGTAACTGGTAACGGAGGCATGTCTCCTCTTTCTCAGCCTTATAACCCTGTCGAAATTGTCTGCAACGACAGATCCCGCCTTGTCTGCGTTTGCCCCAAGTTCAACGCTTTCAACAAAACTCTCTGAGAACACTTCTATGAGGTGAGATCCTGTATCTGCACTGAAGTTCTTCCATGAGGAGAGGTTATTGATCCTGTATGCAAGCCTTCTGTAAAGTGCCCTTATGTCCACTGTCAGTGTACCAAAGTCATGAAGTACAATGGCCTTCAGGGCTTCTATTATCATGTTTCCTCTGGCGGCTGCTGAACCTGCAAGTGACCTGATGAAACTTCCAAACATCTCGTCTTTCTTTGCAACCATCTTTTCAGCTTTTGAACCCACATAACCTGGAACAAAGAGCGGAGTTACGACTATGGATATTATAAAATAAAAAGGGAGCCTGGCCTGAAGATTCATAAATATGGAGATGGCAAGGAGGGCAACAGACGATGCGCCCCCAATGATTAGGTACTTCCGTATCTTGATCTGCAGGGGCGTCTTAATCCCGGTGTCGTGCCATATGGGGTCATTCGGCAGCACTACTTTGATCCCGTAAACAAGCATTGCTTCCCCAAGCACTATGGTAAGCAGGCTCAGTGAGAGGACCTGAACAATATTTATGTTGATTAGTATGGGCATTATCATTACAAATGTTATGAGAAATGCGAAAGACAGCAGCATTGAAACATACAGGTCCTTGTAAAGGTCGAAGGTATACAGTGCAGAAATATAGGTGGTTTCAAAATTGCTCATCACGGTCTCCGCCTCGTTGTTCACAAATTCCTCAAAATCCTGTCCGCTGTTGATAGCATGTCCAAACCTTGCGAGGAAATCCTCAAAAATTTCACTTGGCGACCTGGATGAGAGAAACATTGCAGCTTCAGAAAGGCCCCTTCTCCAGTTCTTGACCAGATTTACCAATTTGGCGATCTCATCCTTGATCCTTCCTAGTTTTTCCTTCTCTGAAAGGAGCTCCAGCATGTCAATCCTGTTTGCCGCACTCACTGAGAGGGTTGCAAAAGCAGTTATGAAATAGGGTATGTTTGAATTTATGTCAGTCTTGGCCACATCCCGTTCAAGCACCGGCCGCAGAATAATGAAAAGAACCAATACTGCTCCGACGGCAGCGGCTCCTGCCAGGTATAGAATTCCGGTAAGGTTGTAAAGAATTATCCCCACAACAACCAGGACAAGGGAAATACCCATGATTGCCAGGTCTCTCTTCTTGAACTCTATCTTGGAAACTGTCCCCAGCAACTTGAACTCTGCCATTGACCTCACCCGTATACCGGTATTGATTCTGCACCCTTGGTGTAGAAAGACTTGATGAGCTCAAAGACCTTGTAATATGACATTATGTTGTTCTTGAGCATCCATTCTATTATCCTAGCACGCTTGAACAGCTCGTCGTAAATTGCTTTCGGGTCCGTCATTCCCGCGGTCTGGGCAATTCTCTTCTCCAAGATGTAACTGTTGTTGAGCCCCCTGAATACGTGCTTATCGTTGGTCGCGTCCCACTGGAATACCTGCTTGGTTGATACTCCACCAAGCTCCTCGAAGTATCCTTCGATCTCGTTTATGCTGGTTGTCCTCCTCAGGAATTTCCCGTTTACATAGACAGCCTGCTGTATCAGGGCAATATTCAGGTTATCCATGAAAGTGACGGGGATGTTGATTGGGGTCCCAGTGAACCTTTGAATCATTTTTTTCACGGAAGCCGCATGGAATGTTGAAATAACAGGGTGTCCAGTCTGCATTGCCTGGAAGGCCATGGATCCTTCTGCACCTCGAATTTCTCCCACGATGATGTAATTCGGTCTTGATCTCAATGCTGTCTTTAACAGATCGAACAGGGTAACTCTGCTCTCCTCGGCCCCCCTCTCCCTTGTTACAAGCTGTTGCCAGGCTTCCTGTGGTGCTCTCACTTCAGGGGTATCTTCAGCGCTGAATATTTTGGATTCAGGCCTTATGAAGGGTACCATAGCGTTAACAACTGTAGTCTTACCGCTGGCTGTTTCACCGCATACGAATACACTTTGGCCATACTCCAGCGCTAACCAGAGGTAGGCAGCTTCCTCAGCGGAGAGTGTATTGAACCTCACCAGCTGAACAATACTGATTGGAATATCTGCAAATTTCCTGATGGTAAAGCTCGGCCCACGCGTTGAAACATCGCTGCTGTACACAATTGAAAGCCTGGAGCCGTCTGGAAGTGTTGCATCAACGATTGGGGTCTTGTCTGAAACTGGCCTTCCAACACGTTCGCTTAGCCTTTTACTGTAAATTGAGAGTCGATCGTTGTCCCCAAAGCTAACTCTAGTCTTAAGGGAACCGAATATCTTGTGAACGATGAAAATGTCATTTGCACCAATGCCACTAATATCTTCTATGTTAGAATCCCGGATAAGTGGCTCAATGGGGCCAAGCCCTATGACATCTTTCTTGATGTTGTAGAGCATTTTGTCCCGAAGCTCTGCCTTGATAGTGACTGAGGTCATCTTGACTTTGTTAGCTGACCCAACTGTCACAGCTTTGTTGTAGATATCTTCAAGGTTATGGTCCAGCACTTCCTCAGACTCCGGTGGAGGGTAATCTGCTGCAAAATTGAGTATAACCCCTAGAATCTGTTCCATGAAACCAAGTTCCTCCATTGTGAGGTCAGGTTCAATAGGTTTGTAGATCTTTGTTCCGTTCTCGGTGTATATATGAATAAATATTGGATCTCCCACCGGGTATATGATATCAAGGGAAGCTACATCCCTCAGTGAGTTGTCAGGAACAGGCACGAACTGGGGAGTCCGCTGTGTCTGAGCTCTATATTCATTGATGTATTCGAAAAGGTGCGGGTTCCTCTGAACTGCAACCTGAAGGCTATCCGATATCACATAATCTGCCATATTGCATCCTCACGATACGCTTGAAATTTCAACTATCAATCCACGTTTAGGTTCTATCCTGAATGGAATGGCCTGCTGGAATGAGTTAAGGGCCATGGGGAATTTAACCAGGTCCACCATATGCTTTCTTTCTCCTGCCAGGTCCTTTGTGGTGAGCGATATTATGGTTGTGGAAAGCTCATGAATGGTGGAAAGGTTGTTTTTCCCTATATCTGCCGGATTTATTGTAACGATGACAATCCTGTTTTCTGAGAACTTCCTCAGTTTAGAGAAATATTCTCCCACATCATAATCGCTGAACATTTCAGGGTTCAGTGCATCTATTATGAGAACCTGCTTGTCCTTGACCTGCTCAGTGTTCAGGAGCTCGTCTAGGCTTGCTTTCCTGTTCTTCCTCATGAGAAACACCGATGTAATGAAGGAAACCTGATCAGCGAGTATCTCATTCATCATCGGGTAGCCTAGCGATTCCGCCTCATTGATGAATTCCCTGATGGGGAACTGGGACGATATGTAGGCGACGGTCGTATTATGTTTTATCAAACCATAGGCTAATCTCAAACACAGGAGTGTCTTTCCTGCCCCGCTGCCTCCTTCTATGGTTATCACCTGGCCGAGATACAAGCCCCCGCCCATTCTCCTGTCCAGTTCGTCCCCCTCAAGGGAAAAGTTCAGATACATTGCCTCACCGTTAAATCTGGAATTCCATGTTCTTGCTGAGCCCATTGGCCAGCGATACAGTTATTTCATTATACCCACTGGGAATGGTCAGATTGACCACTATCTCGCCCACCTGGCTTGGCATGATCTCTCCTGAGTTGCCTGGAGAAATCATGCTGACCTCGCTACCCGAAAGCAGGGTACCGTTTATGAGCACATTTACAGTTGTATTTGTGAAATATATCCCCGCCTCACCTGTGTTCTTTATGTAGAACACATAACCATTCTGGTATGGTATGCTGCTTGGGTCGTTTATGATCTCGAAATTGGTCTGGATCTGGCTGGAGGTACCCTGGGCGGAGTTCTGCATGCCCAGTGCAAGATGGGCTGTCTGGCCCCCAAGCACACCTACTACGCTGATGCTTAGAATGAGCGTGGCAATGAAGAATATCATTTCCGAGGTTGCCATTGACGCCATTAGGGTATCACCACCATTTCAAATTTTTCATATCCCGTGTTAAACACCATTTCCACTTTATGTATTCCTGCTCCTGTGGTAAACACTACTGTGTCGTTTCCCAGGGGAAACAGGTATTGGCCGCTATATGTAAAGTTAACGAGGCTCCCGTTAACCAGTATGTTTGTGTGATTCATGTTAAGGGTCACACTGCCCGTGTTTGTAACATTCATGGCTACAGTGAAGTTTGAACCCGAGGGAGCATAGCTGTAGTTGCTTATGCTTACCCTGGAATTCGTGTAATCGTAATTCTGCAAGTATGCCTTTTGCTGTGCATCATTTATCTGTGACTCCGTGTGCACATAGTCTGAGTAAATTATGCCGAAAAAAATAAGGGAAGAGCTTAGCAATACTGCCACAGCTACAACGTAACTAAATCCCATATAATTCGTCCACTCCCTTCTTCAACATTCTGAAGTCTCTTTCCAGTGCTTCGATCAGATCTCTTGTAATCTCGCCACCGTTGAGTTTCTCAATGAAGAGCATTGTGACTATATGGTCCTGTATTGAAGGCTTAACCTTGTACTCCTGCACAGGGCTGATCAGCCCAGTCATTTTAGTGAACTTTATCATCTGTTCCTTCACTGACTGGGAAATCCATCCTATGCTCTCGTAATAGTCAAGCACATCCATGGTGTTCTCAGGGCCATAGTTGTCCAGCAGGAACTCCAGCCATCGCAAGGCAACCATGAGTGAAACCACATCGTCACCAAGCGTTTCCAGCTTGGCTTTCCTGTGGGCCTTCCATGGGTATCTTGCCTGCACCTGGCTAGTTTCCAGGTCCGGTTCAGTGGGTTTCTTCTTGTTTCCTTCACCGGATAGCATCTTCTCGACGTTCGATATCTCCTTGAATAGGTTGTCCACCTTTCCTAAGAGTGAGTTCTCTTTGCTTTCGCTATACCTTTGCTCCAGGTTGTTAAAGAGGGCTTCAATGTCCGATTTTGAGAATTTCGTAGGTGAGTTCAGTATTTTCTGCCGAAGCTCTTCCAGTACAAATTTAGGTATGGTTTTGTCTGCAGAGTCCATTTTGGTCTGCAGAAAACTCTTCAACGCATCATTGATCATTTGTATCCTCCTGGTGTTCTACATCTGAAATCATGTCGTCAAGATCGGGGGCCCCATATAGTTCCTTGAGATCATCGATCGCATACTGCACCATTCTCTCCAGGTCGTGTATGTTCTCCCTAAGCACGTCTGTGACTTCCTTGATTTCCTCAGGAGTTACATCCATGAAGGGGTTGAATTTCTTGGATACCATTTCGTATAATGATACTACCATTTTAACATTCTCCTTCACTTTCTCCAACTCCTCTTTGATTTCAGATATGTTCCTCTTCGCGGTTTCCATTGATACATTCAGTTTACTGACTTCATTTTCCACCGCACTGATTCGCTGATTAACACCATCAATGAACTTACTGTCAAATGACTGTGTGTTCTGCTGTGTCTCTGTAGGTGGTTGCATTATTGAATTCTGCTGGGGTACGTTGACTGTGGTCTCTTTCTTCTTTTTGCCTAAGCCCTTTATATTATCAAAGAGACCCATTGAAATCACTGCTCAAATAGGAGAAGGCATTTGGAGCTTACTGGAGCTCCATTACCTTCTGTGTGAAAGCATACGGTGCGTCGAACTGTATGACTCCTGGGTTGCCTACCTGTGGGCTGACTGATCCGGAGACCTGTGAATTCTGGGTTATTCCTATACCAAACACAGCTGTCACGTTAACGAGTATTGCTGCCTCGCCACCGGATGTAACTACTGGGTAGTTTGGTGTCATTGATGCCTGGGGATCCTTCAGGTCAAGCACTGCAAAGTGTGTTGCATTTGCCCCTGTAAAGTAGGTAGAGTTGAACACGTTGCTTGTTCCGCTTGTAACCGCATTGAAGTCACCGACACCATAGGTCAGGGATGCTGTCTTGCCATTGTAGGTCAGTTGCAATGTGGTCTGGTTCAGGTTGATGCCGGAGCTGCCAGCGTTTGGTGAAACGTAGATGGCGATCTCGCTTATGCTTCCTGATTCAATCACTTTTGCGTTGTCAAGGCCCCAAACTGATGTAACGGAAAGTCCCGTTGCAACCTGTTGTGTGGTCTGTGACCCAGTGCTCGTTGCTTTCTGCTGCAGGTTTCCGGCTGTGTGTATGAGCACGGTAGCTGCTACTGCTGCGACTAGAACCATGGCTATAAAGATAATCAGGGTTCCAATCCCGGTTTCAGCCCTATTGGCCTTAAGGCTGAAGGCTCTCTGGAGTTTTTTTACTCCCATTTTTAGTGTTCTATTCATTAGACACCTCAGGCTGTGGAACCAAAGTGTTTCTAATATCCGTTTTTTGTACAGGGGCATATCTGTGACTCTGTAAAGAGCACTGCAGGAATGAATGCAGGGGATTATGTAGGTGTGTTCCTGCCCTTTAACGTTTTGCCCGTTTCCCTGGCAAAAGACCCTTCTATGTGTTTCATCCTGAGCACACTATAGGACTGGGCGTTCCTTTTGGCATACTCATGGAGCAGTGGGTCAGCTTCTCTCTTAACAATAGCAGGCAAACCTGCAATGAGGGAATTCTCCTTGCAAGTGAAATTTTCCTTGACAACTGCACCTGCGGCTATCACACAGCCGGATGGTATTTTAGCTCCATTCATTATTATGGCACCCATTCCAACTATTATGTTATTCATGAGTTCGCATCCATGGACAACAGCATTGTGCCCAACAGATACGCCCTCACCGATCACTGTGGCGTGGTTGACCTCAGTATGAAAAGTTGCGTTATCCTGTATGTTAGAGCCATTTCCCACTACTATTCTATTAAGGTCTCCCCTGAGAACGGCATTATCAAAAATAGCCACATCATCGCCTATCTCAACATCACCGATGAGGACTGCAGTATCTGCAATGTAGCAGTTTTTTCCAATAATTATGGGCATGAAAACAGTAAGTTTTACTTTCCCTTAAGGTTTGTAGTGACGAGTACAGGTTCCGTCTGCCAATTTTTAGGGAAACCTATATAATAGGTGCTCAAAACGATTTGCGAAATTTAGTGTGTTTATTTTGTATTGGCAAAGTTTATATCAAGGCATTAATTTGTCAGACGAATGTATGATGCCAATCTTCCCAGCGTGGATCACTGGTTTCTTTGCATGAGAGGTGAAAATACTGTCTGTACCATTTAGGATTACTGTCAGGCTGACAAAGGAAACCATGGGCCAACTTGAGGAGTTGGTTGAAAATTTCCAGTACGAGACAGTGTCGGATGTTGTAAGAAGGGCTATTGACGAATTCATAGAGCGAAACTACAGGAAAGGGCCCACATCAAAGATAGATCTGGTATTGCCCAAGAAGATGATCGCTGAACTAGAGACAGAGATTGACCAGGGCACTGCCATCTCACTTGACGACCTTATCCGGGTTATTCTCAGGGATTATACCTTGAGCAAGATCAACAAGGAGATCAAGGAAATCTCAAAGGAAGAGAATGTAAAGTAGCTAATTGAGCTTTTTTGCCAGAGCCAGTCTGTTAATATGTCAGATAAATATTCTTTATTGCCTAGATTTTAATAACAAGCTTTTAGAAGAGGATTATTCATGACCCAAATTTTTAAACTTCCACTTATACCCTAAATAATGGTCGTCATCAAGGAGACCGTGCCTGCTTTAAGGGAAATTTACGGAAAAAGCTTCATAAGCGATGTTGAAAAGATGTCTGATGTTATAGGATTCAGCATCGAGAAAGAAAATGATGAATTCCGAGTTGAATTCAATCCTGACAGGCCAGACCTATTCTCTTTCAGCCTTTTGAAACGAAGCATTGATATTTATCAAGGTAAGAAGGAATGGCAACCAATAAGGGTTGGGGAAGGGACATCAGACTTTAACATTGAAAATGATGTAAGGTCCCTTAGGCCTTATGCTATCGGATTTCACTGCAAAGGGCCAAGAATAGGAGACCATTACAGGGAACTCATAGACTACCAGGAAAAGCTTCATCTCTCTATTGGAAAGGATCGATCAAAAGTATCCATCGGCATACACGATGAAAGATACCTCAAGTTTCCTTTGAAATATTCTTCGAGAAAATCAGGGGAAACCAGGTTTACGACTTATGATAAAACATTAACCGCCAGTGCTTTGGATATTTTGAAAAAGCACCCAAAGGGGGTCGAGTATGCACATCTCATTCCTTCCAAGGACCTTGTGCCGATAATAGAGGATTCCGAACACAGGGTACTCTCCATGCCTCCGGTGGTAAACGGCAGTACAACAGTTGTTTCTGAAGATACCAGTGCGTTCTTTATAGACATTACTGGTACAGACATGAGGGCCTTAAAAGACGCATTCTTCCTCCTATCGTATTACTTCAACAGCCTTGATTTTGAAATTACAGAGTCAAATATAGAAGACATAAGGAAATTCTTGAACATGGATGGCAGGGAAATTTCAGTTTCTATGAATGAAATCAAGAGAATCCTGGGACAGGAAATTGGCATTGATGAATGCGTAACTCTACTCCAGAAAATGGGCTATGGTGTCCGAGTTGAAAAAGTCAGGATAGTAGCCGTTGTTCCGGGAAATAGAATAGATGTCATGGGGCCTGTAGATGTGATCGAGGATGTTGCCAAAGCCTTTGGGTATGGAAACCTGGAGCTTCATATGCCTGATATGGACATTATAGGTGCCGAAGCAGCGGGAAACCAGCTGGCAAGTAATATCAGAAACATCATGACTGGCCTGGGTTATCAGGAAATCATGACTTATGTAGTTACTACCCAAGAAAACTACAGGCTCGCAGAGTACAAAGGTGCAGTTCACATCAGGAACCCCAAAAGTCTAGAGTTCAGCATGGTGAGGGACAGGTTATATCTCGGGGTGCTTGATTTCCTCAGACTGAACAAAAGGAGAAACCTGCCTCAGGCAGTATTTGAGTTGGGTGAAATCATCATTGATGCTGAACAGCAGACAAACCTGTGCGTAGCCAGGATAGGCTCGAGATCTGCATTTTCTGATATGAAACAAGTTCTGGATGCAATAATGACTAGGACATCCTTGGGAGAATACATAATCCGGCCCACAGATCATGAGAATTTTGTCAACGGCAGAACGGGTGAGATTATTACAATGGGTCAATGCATCGGCTATGTTGGTGAAATCCACCCTGAAACCATAGAACAATTCGAGCTGAAAAACCCGGTTGCAATGATCGAAATGAATCTGTCAGCTGTTTCCAGTTTACTACGTTAAAACACCGGGGAAGAATAGCCGCTCACTTTGCCTCGAAGAAAGATTGATCCCCATTTTTTTCAGCTTTTCGAGGCTAATCCTGTTGTTTGAAAAGTTATAATTCAGGAGGCTTTTTTCCACAACATCAAGTCCAATTCCAGTGGCTTTTGCAACTTTCTCTTCCGCTTCCTTTAGCCTAAAGTTATTGGGTCCATCAAGGTTCATCAACCGGGTATATTCAGACACCCATGCCTCAATATTCTTCCTATTGACATCAAAACAGTTCAGGTTAATAGCCGCGCTGCAACATGGAAAATCACCGAAGGCATCCCTGTAATGAAAAGCAGCATTGTTCCCCGGAATCTCAAGCAACTGGGAAAAGTAAGGTTCCCAAATGGCAATCATATTGCACTTTCCAGCCTTGAAATCTAAGAGGGCGGAGTTCGGGTTGTCATAGCTCTCTATATTCTTTGGCAGTTTTTCCAGCATGGTTTCTGAAGCGAGAGAAATCATCGAGGATAGCTCAGTGCTTAAGATTGCTGCTTTGCCTGCTTTTTGCGAAATTATGCCTGAGCCCCCAGATGCTAGGCCTGTCAAGACGAGAAGATTTTCCTCCACCATTCCTGACATTATTACTGCCTGGGTGGGCGCAAGCATTAATTCTAGTGTGTTCTTGTTAAAATCCTGAAAGAGTTCCCTCGTCCCATCATAAAACCTATAGAGCATCTTGAAACCGGCCCTTGTCAGCACACCTTCGAAAACTGCTATAGCAGGGACGTACTCGGAAGATTTTAGCATTCCTACCCTCAAGACGCCGCTGATTAGCCCGGGATAGAAATCTAAGTGATATACCTTTACCAACCCACCTTCTTTGCGCCTTGCTATGACTCTGTCTACTTCTGAAAGGTGAGCCAGCTGTTCGGAACAATACGACTTTGATATGCCCAGTAATTCCTGGAGATCTTTCTGGTATATGCCGTCCTTCCCCTTTTTAACAAGGAGGTCGATGATCAGGTTCTTCACCCGTGGAGGTTTTCCCAGTACCACAATAGGTAAAAGAGTATGGGAAATTAAGAGTATGCTACAGATCTTATACCTGCTTGCACTCACAAAGCAAAGGAACAAGGGCCTGCCTTACCTTCGTGAGTCAGGTTTGGGTTCATGCATAAAAATTATATGCTAACAAAAATATGGAGAACAAATCTGAAATGCACCTTTTAGAGACTGAAAACATAGGGGATATTGTTGGTTTACTAGAAATACTGGAAGATTTAGGTAAACCTGTTGACATTGCCACCCTTGACGATTCGCTGGATGAGGAAAGAACTACTCTGCTCAATCTTCTTAATGACGCCGAGGCTCTCGGGCTTGTAAATGTTGCAGACGGAGATGTTTCCCTTACCAGAGAAGGTAGTATATTCCTGAGGGCCGATCTCACACAAAGGAAAGTGATCCTGAGGAAAATTCTGTCCGGCATAGAACCTTTTTCGTCAATAATAGCATTCCTTAAGAAAGCTGGGGATGGTGCAATGGAGAAAGAGGAACTTGACGAATTCCTTGGGGGAAATTTCCCATCCGAGGATCCAGAGGTAACATTCAGGGTCCTGCTTAACTGGGGTCGCTATTCTAAGCTATTTGATTATGACATGGACGATGAGACCCTAACCTATATCGCCTGATTTTTAAGATAATAGCAGAATAGGATTATACTGCATTCAGATTAGTTTTTTATATTTAGATTATATTAGAGCACCTCAGGAACGACACCAATGGAATTACAGCTTGAGCCTAAATTCAACGGACTATCTAGGATATACAACTACTCAGAAGTCATAATCGTAGGCATATTGGTTGCAGTGTACCTTTTCCTTTCGAATTATTTCTACTGGGCTGCCACATTCGTATACGGCGGGGGGATAGCTGCTCTTCCTACATCTGGAGGAAGCGACCCTTACTACAACTTTGTTGCAATACTGCACATATTGAATCAACACACGCAGTTGGTTTATGATCCAACCTTAAATTACCCACTTGGTACCATCAACCCAAGGAATCCGTTCTTCCACTGGTTCATAGCACTGGTGGCTGAAATACTGTCACCAATCTATGGTGCACAGAATGCGGCTTTCTATGCTTTTGAAGAGTTCAACGCAGTCTTCGGCGCCCTTCTCATAATTCCAGTATATCTAATCACAAAGGAAATCTTTGGTAAGAATGCAGCTGGAATAGGCGCCCTGCTTTACACCCTCATGCCGAGTAACCTTTCTGCAGGTATCCTTTCTGGAGGAAGGATGCACACTCCCGAACTTATATTCGCATTCTTCGCAGTCTATTTCTTCCTCAAGGCGATCAAGCTTTCAGAAAAAACAAGGATCATTGAAAACCTCAGGGATTTCAAGTCTTACCATATCAAAGTTTATCAGTTCTTCAACAAAAACAGGGTTGCAACTATATATGGCCTTTTGGCTGGCGCCTCGCTGGGCGGTCTGATGCTCTCTTGGCAGGGATATGCTTACATAGAGGCAATCCTCCTCATATATGTTGCAGTGCAGCTAATTGTAAACCTTATTCTCAAGCGGCCCACCGGATACATCACTTATTACACTGCCCTGTTTGTCCTTCTGGGCTTTGCAATGGGCTTCTACTATTACTTAGGCGTGAACGAACTAAACGGATGGTACAATGCTGAGCTCGAGCTCGGTCTTGTCATGATCCTTTTCGGTGCCCTCATTGGTCTAGTGGGAAGAAGGCCATGGGTACTCATCATACCTGTTCTTATCATTGCCGTGATTGCTGGACTTGAGGGCATGGCCCATCTTAGTCCTGCCCTTTTCAACAGGCTCATCAGCGGTGACGGTTATTTCATCAAGACAAGAGTATATACCACAATCGCTGAAGCAGCAGCCCCACAGCTCGGTTCTTACATTGGGGGATTTGGCATAGCCCAATTCCTGTTGGGAATGGTAGGAATCGGTTACGGCGCATACCTTTTCCTCAAGGAGAAGACCGACCAGTTGCTTCTCATTCTGGTATTCTCAGTAGTATCCATCTACATGAGCTTTGCAGCTGCGCGTTTCAACATTACGGCCGCCCCGGCTTACGCCATTCTTGGTGCTGGAGTCCTATTGCTCTTCGCAAGAATCTCCAGGCTTGAAGATGTAAAGAAGAAGAAACCATTTGCTTCATCTTCCCCATTAAGGGCTGTTAAGGGAAATATTAAATGGCTTCAGGCTGTATTTGTAATCTTCGTAACGGTTCTCGTTGTATTGCCATCTGCCACATCAATGGTTTCGGCCTCGGTACCAGCAGGCAGTTCAGCACAGGCACAGATCGAGAGCCAGATAGCAAACTCGCTTCCAGGCTTCCTCAAGACAAATAACACTACAAACTTTGTCGGAGGCCTTAGTGGCGGAATTTCAAACGGTTCTACCCCATTGAGCAAGTCACTCGCATGGCTTAGCACACAGGATTCCAACCTTCCAATTCAGGATAAGCCTGCTTACGTTTCGTGGTGGGACTACGGTTTCCAGGAAAGGTATCAGGGCCAGCACCCCACTGTTGCAGACGATTTCCAGCAGGCAGTTGAAATGGCAGGGCAGACTCTGCTTGCACAGAATGAGTCCCAAATCATCAGTTTGTTCATAAGCAGGCTAATACAGGCCAATTTCACAAATGGCGATTTCAATGCTCCCGTTAAGGCGAGCCTCATTCAGTATCTGGGTTATGGCGAATACCTGAATTTGACTAAGGTCTCGTCAAACCCATCATCTTTCACCAGTGTAGTGCTCGCAAACCCTTCAATATATGGCCAGTACATTAAGGAAGTAAGCGGGGCTAATGTATACTTTGCGTATGTCAAAGGACAACTTGCAAGCAAATATTCCATTTCTACATTAGTGAATCTTTACCAGGCCATAATGGGCGACACCGGTTACAGTATCAAATATATCCAGGTTCCAACAGATTCGAGCCTTGCATCGCTATTGCCCGTATCCGCCCAGAACACTGGAATATTCTACGCACCTGCCTATCTTACAGATTCACCCTCATACAGTTCAGCGGGTGGAGGCATTATCCCCACAGAATACTACAACATTTACGCCAACACAAACAATGGGACATTCTCGCTTCAGAATCTCCCCCAGGGGTATATCCCAACTGCCTACAACATACAGTTTACTTCTGAGTTTTACAACACTTCAATCTACAGATTTACAATCGGGCTTCCGCCAAACGTGCTCGGACAGACAAATGGAATACCTGGCATCTCTTTCGGGGCTTCTCAGTATTCTGTGAAACCTGCCTGGAACATGAGCAACTTCATGGTCATTTATGAAAATGTTCCATACAACCCATACACCGATTACTCAGCCCATCCCTCTGCGTGGACCACTGTACCGCTTTCACAGGCTTACTATTACCAGCAGCATGGAATGGGTACGGTTGACCTGACACCCCCAGTTTCGACTTCCCTTTCCATTTCAGATCCCATAATAGCCTACTATCCAGGTGCTATCATTCACGGAAGAGTAACAATGCCAGATGGTCAGCCGGTTCCAGGAGTTCATGTAACATTATTTGACCAGTACGGAGTGCCTCATGGAGTTGTGGACACAAACAGCCGGGGATACTACAATGTTTCAGGCCTCCCAGGCAACGATACCCTATTCTTCTCATTCGGGTCTACAAATAATCAGTTCCTCATAGGAACCACAACACTTGGCACAAAGAATGTGTACGTTTCGATGAACCAGGCGAACAGGATACCCACATCATATAACCAGTCTACCTGGCTTCCCGATTATTACATTCAGAAGAACCTGCAACTTTCGAACACAACTGCTTCAGGAAACGCTGCATTCCAGTACCAGCAGGCATATCCAGGAAAGGGTACGACACAGACACAGCCACTAACCTCTGAAATAAGGGATGGTACAGTTACATTCAGCAACAGCCGGTACAACTTGTCTTACTCAGCACCAATTATTGACGGCAACTATTCTATGTCAGAATTGCCTCCTATATCCTACAATGTTTCCATAACAACCGGTGGACATACATTTACAAATATTCAGGTTGCAAACATCAGCAATGGTGGCAGCGTGGTTTATAACCTCAAGGTTCCATTTGACGTAATTTTTGCAAACCTTACTGTTGCAGGCAAAGCCATCAGTGGGGTAGGAGTTTCTGCAACCAGCACTAACGGGTATGTGGCAAGTTCCACAGTTACAAACGGGAATGGCACCGCAATAATTTGGGTCACTCCCGGGAGCTACCAAGTCTCTGCTTCTGGGGCCGGTATAGGCTCCTTCAGCCAGCAGGCATCCTTTTCAAAATGGGGTAGTAATATTACACTGCAACTGAATCCGGAACTTTCTGCTAAGGTATCCATCGACGTATCCGGTTCACCTGCAGGAACCGGCGTGAAGCTTTTCACCAATGGATTGATTTCAGATGCAATTCCTTTGAGTTCTGTCAATGGGGTCTTCACAGGTTCAATTCCATACGGTGTGTACACCATTTATGCAACCGATGGCCAAATGTCTTACATGAAAACTGTTGTCCTGAATGGAACATATAAATCTACCATATCGCTTGTGCCTTCTTCTAACATTACAATCACTTCCAACCTTCCTGGTGCTTCAAGATATTCTGGCTCTTATGAAATCCTTAACGATTCAGCAATGATCTCATACGACTTCGCATCTATCCACAAGCTAAGCATTGAAATCCCTGAGGGAGTTTACTCAATTGCAGGTATCGGGGTCTACACTGGTGGGACATCATCTGCATATGACCGTGTCAACCTGTTTGGAAACCAGAGCCTTAACCTTAGCCTGACCTCAAATTACACAGTATCTGCACTGCTTTACAACCAGAACAGTGCCACCAGCTATAACTCCAATAGCGCAATTTCTTCCGGCATCGTAGTCCTCAAGTACGGTGGAATCCCAGTCTATTACAATCCAGTTGGTACTTCCGGAATAGCGAGTCTGTATTACCAGTCCGGATCTAGCAGTGGCCTCACTGTTACCTTTGCAGGGGCATATTACACCGGTTCAACTGTTAATGTAAAAGGCCAGCAAGTCACAGTTCCAGTTATACCGGTTGAGAAGAGCATTAAGGTTTCACTTAATTCTACACCTTTGTTCACTTCATTGCAGACACTAACTCTTGCTTCCTCGTCTGGAACATATAACTTTACGCTGCTTCACGGAACAGGTTCAGTGAAAGTTCCCATAGGCGTTTACCGTGCAACGGTAAACCAGTCTGGCATAGAGTCCGCTATTTATCCGGGATATGCTTCAATAGATATGGGAACCCCTTCATTTATGTCGTTGAATCTGGTACAGTTCGTCAATGTTAGTGTTAAGAATGCAAATTTGGCCCAACTGTACTATTCAAATGGGACTGCTGTGAATGGACTGAGAAATGTCCAGACAGGGCAGTACATTCTTTATGCCTACAACAACTCACTTGGGCTGGTCAACATGAGCAAGGTATACATAACTTCAACTACAACTATCTCTCCGACATATGTCTCTGCTTATGGGCTGAACCTGACCAACAGCTACGGACTCAATTCAGGCACCTATAGTATTACATCAGGCGCTGGGACTATAAACACTTCAAAAGGAAACATAATGCTGCCTCAGGGCACCTATTCCGTGAGCTATATTGAAAAACAGTCAAGCAACACCGGATCATTCATCTATTCAGGCTCTGGGAGCGTATCTTTGAATTCTAACCAGGCATTGAGCGTGCAGGTTTCAAAGAATGAAGTTTTTGCCAAAGTTTCTGGTACTGTTACCTATGGAAACATGCCTTACCAGAACACTTACATTGAATATGTAAATTCCAATGGCAATATTGTTGCATCTGGTCTCACCAACACCAGCGGTGGTTACACCATCAACTCACCTACAGGGTATTATACCGTTTATGCGGTGAACAATGGAACTAGGCTGGCTTATCTCGGCGTTATCAGCATTCCTGCTTATGCCACTTCATACGGGCAGAATTTAACACTGACCCAAGCCTATTCAGTTTCATTCAGCGTCAACATGGCATCCCAGACAATCAACAACCCGGTGAATATAACCTCTGGAAACTCACTTCTGATTGTTTTGCCAGACTCTGGCTCTCTGCTTCTTCCGAAGGGCGGATATGGATTCACATCCACGGTTACCTCGACTGAGCAGTCTGCTGTTGGAAATTACCTGTCTATTTCCTACTCCAGCTCTGTGAATTTGCAGCTTTCTTCAAACCAGGTTGTGCCACTTACACTTTCAAAGATTGTGGTGCACTCTTTCCAGGTAAAATTACTGTCCAGTGTTGCAACCATTAACAGAGGGGGCAACCTCACCTACCAGTTCATACTTTACAACAACGGAAACAGCAATGAAACAGTTTCTCTGGCCTCAGGAAGTAACAGGTGGCACGAGGCCTTTGTGGGCAATTCAACTATCCTTGTTGGGGGAAACGCCACTTATACAATGAATGCAACACTGGTCGGAAACCAGCAATACGGGGCAGGTTCTATTCCTTTCTACGTGAACTATACTGGTGGTTCCTCTGAACTTTCACTGCCTGTAAAGATTGCCAAGAGCATCAATTACACTCTGAAACCCGGAATTAGCCCGGTCTATTTAGGCAACAGCGCGCTCCTCCCAATCATCCTGAACAATACGGGAAACGGTGAGGTCACGGTGAACTTAACGTTCAATGAAACAGTGCTTAGCCAGAATGGCTGGTCAGGATTCTTCAACGGAACCCACTCTACAAACCTTACTGTGGTTCTGCAATATAATACCGTAAAGACCGTGTACGTGACTCTGACTCCAAAAGTGCCCAATCCTCCATACCCAGTCAGCTTCAATGTTAATGCAACTTCAACTGGGTTGCCTGGAAAAGCCGTCTACCTTACACTCGAGTCTTCACCATCTGCAAGTGTCACCCCGTACCCCACAGGTCCCCTGGTTACCTCTAACTATACAGGAACCCCAACCGAAAACCTGATTGTAGGCATTGTGATAATTGTGGTCGCCGTTGTTGCAGGCCTCGGTGTTTCAGCATACAGGGGGAGAAGAAATTGAGTAAGCCGTTTCTAATTGGAGTATTCGCATTACTTCTCCTTTCTTCTTTTGCAGCAATGGGTACAGCTTCAGCTTACAGTTATGTGCAGCCATTTGGACAGTCCATTTCAACAACCGGATACAGTTTTGTTGGTGAGAATTTCACCATTTACGTGAACGATACAAATGGATTTGCAAATTATACCATGACTGCCTATATCGCAGGAAACAACCTGAGTGGGTTTTCACCGACATCCTCAATACACAATTTCCAGGCGAGCAACCCGGATTTCAAATTCAGCGTTACTAGCCCGTTAACTTCTCAGACACTTTACATTACTATAATTTCAGCAGCACAGTATGGCTCAACATCAGTGAAAACATCAAAGACAATCCAGGTTACTGTGGTAGATCCCATAGTATTCCATGCAGTGGTACAGAACACGGGAGTATCTACTGTAAAGAACCTCACCGTGGACTTTTACCTGGACAATTCTGCGAGCCCGATTGGAAACGTTACGGTAAAGTCTATTGCACCCAATCAAGCGGTAAACGTGAATTTTACCTATCCGCTTGATCCTGCGAAATACCTCGGAAATGGAGAACACACTCTAAGGGTTTCCACTGGAAACCAGCTGATCAGCATAAATGGGAACATAGGCTCATCCACAACGACCTTTTATTATGGCACACCACCAAATTACAACTGGATATTCTATGTGGCCGCAATTGTTGTGGTATTCATGGTCTTCATGGCCTTTTCTTCCGGAAGAAAAACTACGCCAGGAATGAGGGCGCCAAAGTGGAGAAAGCAGAAATAAATTTTTGCTTATCCAATTATACTTTTTAACGTTACAAATTCCTTTTCGTAAGCTTCCTTTCTCTTAATATTTTGCGCCTGCAGCTCAGGGGCAATGGTGTAATGGTGTTCCACTTGGGCTATCCTGGCAGCTGAAAGTGCGTTGTTGTGAATCTTGTGGGGGAAACTTGTATTCTGTTCATCCACGACTTTAATCGGCAGTTCCATTTCTCTGAGGGTATTGAGAATGTGATCACGGTTAGGGGCATCACCGTTGCCCAGTTTTACCTGGAGATCAGCGTAGGTATATGAGCCAACAATAGCAGCCACCTCCTGGCCTACCTGCTGGATGGAAGGGCATTCAAAAGCCTCCATCAGGACATTGTCTCCAAATACGGCGACTCCCGGATATGGACCCGGATCTATCCCAATGACAACAGCCTCGAACTTCTCCTTCAGGAGGAGTTTTGCAAGTGACATCCTGAGCCCCCGAAGAGGAGTATCGGATTTCACCTGATTTACTATTGAGAAATTATCCCTGGCTGAACTTAGGACTACAGTTACATCATCAGGCACGGAGTCTGTGGAATCAATGCTCAGGAAGGGAAGGTTCCACTCTTTGAGCAGCTGAATCACGTCCCGATAAAATTTGAAATCAGATGTGAAGACCCCTATACGAGCCATTCGAATCATAATTCGCAATAGATTTAAAGCTTTTCCCAGTTTATAGAGTGGTCTTTCCCAGTTGCTCTCCGATGAGCCTGTTTGCGGTTTCAACAAACTGCTTTTCTTTCCCTCTGGGTATTACGGCACCTGCAGCAATGTCATGCCCGCCACCGGATCCACCAACTTCTTTTGCGCTTTCCCTCATAACAAGGGACAGGTTTAGCCCTTTCTGAACCTGGCGTCTGGATCCGCGCCCTGAAACTTTTGTATCGTTATTCCCTACGTTGAATCCAATTAACGGCTTGTCCTGCTTCAGGAGGTACAGCATCATGATGCCGCTGATAGCCCCTGCCATTTCTGATTCCGGGGCATAGAAGTATCTCACATTTGGCTCCTCGTAGATCTCCTTGAAAGCTCTGTAAGTATATTCTATGAGTTTTGTCTTGAATATTCTCCAGTTGTTCACCATTTCTTCCCTCTGGCTCTTGTCTCCAAGGAAGAAAATGACTGGAACTGAATTCATTCCCACTTTTGCATTGCCATCCACCAGCGTACTGATTTCCTTTGAGGTAAATCCAAGCTGGTCAAACTTGATCATGTCATTTTCAAGGTACTTTATGGCTTCAGATCCGCTGTTCTGTTCAAGAAGCTTAAATGAGAGAAATTCAGCAAGTATTCGCTTCTCATCCTCAGTAATGTCAAATATGCTCTTATCAGGAGAAATACCGAGGTTTTCTAGCACTTTCCTGACATTGTCAGGTTTCCCGCTTAGGTCCATGAAGAAAGGATCTGTAGAATAAGTAATGCCATCTGTGAGGTTATGCCCTTCAAAATTCAGTGTGCGTATTGTTTTCAGGTCCTTGGCGTAATGTTCCATAATAACCTGGTTCAATCCCGTGTAACCACCGATATCTTGTTTGTCAGCTATTATGCCTGATACGAGGAAGGGCAGCAGGTCTGAGTTTTTCTCATTCATGGCAAGTGCCATCACGAAAGCCATTGTTGCGCCGCATGCTCCCCTGGTCCCGTCTATCCCGAATTGCCTAGCGTTGATGTTCAGGCCCTTGAAAGAATTCTCCTGGAAGAAGTGGTGATCAAGGATGCAGACATTATCATATTCTTCAATGAACTTCGCCTGATCTGATCCAGCGTCCACTACTATGGTATAAATATCAGAAAACTCCTGGATCCTCTGCCTGAAGCTTTCGCCATCAAGGCTCTTGATAAATCCAAGATGAAACTTAATTCCAACTCTCCTTAAGGCTGTGGTGAGAATAATGGCTGCGCTGCCCCCATCTCCGTCAAAATGGGCCAGGACCCTGACATATTGGTTTTTAAGGATGCGTTCTGCACCCTCTTTCAGTAATTTATAAAATTCTGGATCTATAATGTCCTTTAACATCTTAGAGGACTTTGGAGAGATTCCACTCTGGTGCCAGAGATCCGGATCGCTTGTAATATTTTACAAGCCTGAGTATCTTGGCCATCAGGAGAGCCTGCCCCCTCTTGTTGCTCATATCGTTCCTGTTGACTTCCATATGTTTAGTGGCATTCCTGTATTTCTTAATGAGGTTCACAAGGTCTTCAGGCACATCGTCCTTGATTCCAGCTGATTGGAGTACTTTGCCGAGCTTCTTGCCGAGAATGGCTTTTGTGCCCGGAATTCCATATTGGTCCCTGAGCTTAACGCCGATAACTGAATTGCTTGTCCCTGCCTTCTTGAGGTCAACGATCATTTTTTCCACTTCTTCGTTGGAAAACTGTATCCAGTCTGGTTTAACCTGGCTGTAAATTCTTCTTGATTTTGATTTTCCCCTCTTTCTAGTGTGCATTCGCGCCATGTTGATCTTTACCCTTGAGTTGTCCCTAATCTGTAAAGTATTAATCTACTTTTTTGTTTGCTAGGACTGCAATCCTCACACAATGCCGAAAGCCCTTTCATATTGGGCAATTATTTCCATGGCAACTGACCAAATGGTCAACTCTTCTTTGTATATTGAGAATGACTCTGCCAGCCCATATACATCAGAAGTGAAATCCCCCTCAGAAAAGCCGCCAATAATGAATGAAGCTTCGTTATGGCCTGGGTCAACGAGTGTTGAAACCGTAGTCATTTTCCCTTTAGGGGAAAGAATCTTCATGTTTTCTGCACCAGCCAATTCCATAAGTTTCTTCACATCCCCTTGGTGGATTCTCAGTAGGGGCTGTTCCTCATACCTGATCTCGCCCTTTTCAAAAAGATCCTCAAAAAGGCCGATAAACCTGTTGAAAGATTTCGGAAGTCTGGTATTTGGGGATACTTCTATGATGGAGTTGGTTCTCGTGTGGATCCAAACACGCAACCCGCCTTGTTTGTTCAAAATACTTTCCATAGCTACAGCCAGGAGATGGTATACGATATCTGGCCTTCCCCTGCGGTTAGATTCGCCCGGGTAATGCTTGTCTATGGCAGAATGCATGTAATTGGAATCCAATATGATCCTCTGTGGAGGTTTTTTCCTCTTCTTGGCATGAAGCTTGATTGAGTAATCGTCGAGCATATCCCCGGGGATGAGTTCCAGCTCAGCATCGGCGATTAATATCTTTAACATTGCAACTGTATTGGGTGCAACAATTAAAACTGTCTCCGGGAAATGAAATGCATCGAACATTGAATCTTATGTTCAGATGGATGCAACTATGGTCAGAATAGTATCGGGGATTTGTAAAAGTGAAATAACTGAGGACAGAACCCTGCTATCATGATGCACGGTTCAGGCATGAAGTCACATTAACTAATCCAGTCCGGTTCCCGAAGAATAGAAGTGAAAGCAATGAAGTTTTGAGAACTTGGGATAATATTCCGTATAAGATAATGCACGGGACGAGGCTTTTTACATGCGTGCGGGGGAAATAAAGGCCAGTATTCAAATGGCATCCCAGGCAGCAACGGCGTTATTTTCTAAATAGGAACTGCAAACTAATAAAAACAACCTCTTGCTATATTCAATGCGTGACTGACAGGATAATCGTAGCAAACCCGGGCACGGGGAAGACCGCTGAAATTGTGGAAGAGGTTGCCAGGCTCCTGAGATCAGGCATCAGGGGTGAGGATATTGCTTGTGTTACATTCACCAACAAAGCCGCTGATGAAATGAAGAAGAGGGTCTTCCAGAAGATTCGGAGAGACCTTCCCGGCCTGATAAGCGAAGCTTTCCAGATAGAAGTCTCTACAATTCATGGGTATGCTATGGCTCATCTTCAGGCTGTGGGCAAAACTTCTGAAATCACATCAAATACGACACTAAGGTTCGTGATATACCGGAGGCTTCTCGAGCTCAACACGTTCAACTATGGCAGGGATTACCTTATTGAAAACCTGGTACCTAAATTTGAGAACTCTATAAGGTACCTGAAAAGTTTTGGAATACTTCCTAATAGAATCGATATTGGCAAAGTTACCTGGTTAACCCAGGAAAAAATGTCCTCCTCTAGAAATTTGTCTCTCTCAAAGGAAGGCACGGAGAGACTAGTGAAAGACTTTGTTGACGTATTTGCCACCTATGAAAAGTACAAGGAAGAGCACAGTGTGGTGGATTTCAACGACCTGCTCAGGGTTTTCAACGATCTGGAGAATTTTCCCAGGAAGTCTCATGTCCTCGTGGACGAGTTCCAGGACCTCAACAGGCTGCAAACGGACATTGTGAGCAGGATGGCTGAAAACAGGTTCTTCGTGGGGGACAGAAAACAGTCGATATTCGGCTTCCAGGGTGGGAGCCTCAGCTCTTTCCACAGGTTCCTCAATGATTCTGGATTCGAGGTGGAGGGGATGAGCCGGAACCACAGGAGCACAAACAATATTCTTGGCTTTGCAAAGAAATATTTCATGGCTTACTCCACAGATGAAGGATCAAGGAAAGAGGTGGAGAACCTGAACAATCCGGATAAGAAGGATGGCGAAAAAGTGAGCCTTATTGCCTCACCTGACCCGGAGTCAAATGCTGTTGCCCTAGTAAGCAGTTTCCTGTCAGAATTCAGGAACGAAAGCGAGGACATTGCAGTAATAGCAAGGACAAACAGCCAGGTTGAAAAGATATCTGCACAGTTCCAATCAGCTGGCATTGAATTTTCTTCCACAATCAAGAACAGGGTCAATCAGAAGCAGATCAACGAGATCCTAGATTATGTAAAGGGCCTTGTTTCCAGTGATCCAATTGTGGTTTCAAAGGCCCTCCTCACCCCTTTTTCGGGACTTACACTTCAGGAAGCGGTAAATCACGGAGCAGAGCTGGCAAAGGGGGATCTGAAAGAGGAGTTGCTCCCTGAGAAGTTCAGGTCTTTAAGAAACCTGAAATTTGGAACAAATTTGATGGAAGAGGCATTTGAAACTGTGATTCTCCCAATCTGCTCCTCAATGTCCCAGGAATACGTTGCCTCTGCATTATCAGTTTTAAACTCTTCCCGGGAATACCTGTCCAATTTTACTGATTTCTCCATTAAAGGGTTCACAGACTTCATGTCACTGGCCAGTGATTCTGCTGAGGAAGACTTGAAAAAATCAAGGGTCAATGTCCTGACAGTCCACAAGGCCAAAGGACTTGAATTCCACACTGTAATTTATGTTCCAACTGAGCCAAGGAAGAATCTTGAGTTCATGGACAACCTCACGACATCAATCATCTCAGAAACCACTGGTGTAAATGTCATGCAGGACCTTGAGGAAGAACCAATCAGGATAGATTTTGTCGCGCTGACAAGGGCAAGGGAAAAACTCATTGTAATGGCTTCTGACAGGCTGGTTTCTCGGTATCAGATAGGGAGCGACAATTATTCCTACCAGGAGTCGGATTTTGAGAAATCCTCCTTTAGCAGCCGAAGATATGACGAATCATACAACCTCTTCATTGCAGGGAGAAAGGAAGATGCAATGGCACTTATCAACCGGTCCAAGGTCTGGCTGCCGCAGAAGATCAGGGACTACTTCAGATCCATTGACCACTTGTCCTATTCAACCATAAGCTCCATTAATGATCCATACAGCTTCCTGAAGAACCATATTCTTGGAATCAGGGATTACTCTCCAGCTGCGTCAGCCGGAAGCAGCTTCCACCAGTTGGCCCAGTCTTACGCCAATGGAAAGCTGCCAAAAGATGCGATACCAGAGGAACTCAAGATGCATTTCAGGAACTTTGACCAACTTCTGGACCAGATCAGGCCAGAATACGGGATACCGCCAAAGTACAGCGAGTACAAAATAGTCCTTCCTCTGAACGTAATTTTCGAGAGTCCCGGAGTGCATGAGGAGGTTATGTTGGAAAGCAGGTTGGACGCAGTGTATGAAGGAAAAGCAGGCAAATTCCTGGTCGCAGACTATAAGACATCCAGGTCAACTGGTTCAGAGTACTGGCATCAGCTATGGCTTTATACAAGAATGTTCCAGAAAAAGTTCAGTATTGAACCGGAAAAGATCTCAGGGGCCATCATGTATGTGAGCCTCAGGGAACCTGTAGATACAGGGGGTTTAAATTCAGAACTGGATTTAAGGGAATTCAACAAGATCAGGACAGATGTTGTTGAAAGGCGTCTCTCTGAGTTTCTGACATATATGAATGATCCGGAAATGTTCATTGGAAAACTGTTAACAAAAAGCCCTGCAACTGAAATGGACTTGAGGATACGCGACTCCCTTGAAAGGGCATTCTGACACCATAATCCGAAGTAACTGTGAACTGCAGAAGTACCACTGACTAATTTTCCAGGTTTCAAAGAAGTGAGGCATTGGTTGTTTCTTCGATCCCTAGTTTTCCTCTTCAGTGATCTAGTTGGATATCAACCCGACCCACAGACCTGGTTCTCATGAAGCAGAGGTCAGTTTGTCCTTCTCCTGATATTCTCAAGCATCTGGATTCTCTTGGCAGGGTGGGGGTGGGAACTGAAAATCGAGTGGAGAAAAGAGACCTTCATGCCTCTCCATTTTTCCAGCAATGCGCTGATGTCCCCGTCTGCTTCAGTGTTTATGTCAGAAAACAAAAGCATGCTTGTAATGTTGTTTGTTGCCTCGGTCTTTCTCCTGCGAAACCTCGTTCCACTGTAAGAAACAATTTTGGCAAGAGCAGTTTGCAGGTTGGTCGCGCCTTCGCTGGCATACAGAGTTGCGTTAATGTCGGCATAGGTTTCCCTCATTCTGTTTATTCCAAGTATGACAAGATTGAAAACAAAACTGAGGATCATCAGAGCAAGGGCTATGATGAAAGCATAACCAGACTGCTGCCTGTTGTGGCTGGAAAAGATAAGGCCGTAAGCTACATAGAAAATCAGAGAAGGAATGAGACCAATTGCAAACAGAAGTTCCACATCGCGATGCTTTAGGTGCCCAAGTTCATGGGCAAGAACAGCTTCAAGCTCCTCTCTGTTAAGAATAGTGAAAAGAGGCCTTGTGATGGCCACTCTTCTTCCAGCAATGGGGGACGAATAAGCAAAGGCATTAGGAAATCCTACCTCTGCAATGTATATTTTGGGAGGCCTTATTCCACTCTGGCTTGAAATCCGCTGAACTATTTCCAGAAGCCACGAATAATTTACATCATTTTCAGGAACGGGTGTGAGTCTGTATGCAAGCCCTATGAGGTAAGGTGAGAACAGCCACTGAATAACATCCACAACGAGGATGAACAGCAGGATCAAGGAGAGCATGAACAGTGAGAACCCTGTCCCGAAAAAGTACTGGATCACGGTAATGATTATCGCTGCAGCAACCACAGCAATTGCTATGCCGCCAAGTAGTGAAGCGACTCTCAACTTTGCGGAAAGCAGGTCCATAAGTGCCTATGGAAATTCAGGATAAAAACGCGCTGCATAATTTCAGAACCCGTCCGAGTTCCCGTACTGGATTGAGTAAAGGTGATGGAATACCCCGTCTGATGAAAGGAGATCATTGAAATTCCCCTCTTCAACAACATTACCTTCATTGAGGACAATTATCCTGTCAACGAGAGCGACCATGGAAAAACGGTGGGTAATCAGGATGAGGGTCTTATCTTCCAGGAAGTCCGACAGTGAATCTATTATCAGTTTTTCCGAGTATGGGTCAATCTGGGAAGTCGGTTCGTCAAGTATGAGAATTTCCGGATCCCTGATGAACGCCCTCAATATGGAAATTGCTTGCCTCTGCCCTTCCGAAAGGTTTCTTCCCATCTCACCGATATTTGTCTTCAAGCCATCTGGAAGATTGCGGAACACTTCCCCAAGGGAGAACCTCTTCACAAGTGCATCTATCTGTTCCCTGGACGCACCGGGATTGGAAAAAAGGACATTGTCGTAAACGCTTCCCTTGAACATGAAAGGTTCCTGAAGAACAGGAGCAATAAGCTTCCTGTAATCGCCTGTGCTTATGCTTCTGAGGTTCTGGCCATCAAGCAGTATCTCACCTTCAGTAGGAGAATAGAACTTCATGATCAGGTTGGAAAGTGTAGTTTTTCCAGCACCTGTGTGGCCAACAATGCCTATTTTTTCACCTTTGCGAATCTTGATGTTTATATTCCTTAAAGCATCGTCCTCTCCGTAAGAGAACGATACGCCTCTTAGTTCTATGTGATCCCTGAAATCCGCAGGCATGGTCGCATTTTCAGTTGATGACTGCCTTGGAAAATCTATGATTCCATAAATTCTGGCAACGCCCACCATGGACGACTGATATGAGTTGTAAAGTTGTGAAAGCTGGACCACAGGCTCAAAGAATTCCTGGACATAGACTACAAATGCGACCAGTATACCAACGCTCGCAAGGCCCGCTTTAAGCTGGAGCGCACCTGCGATAAGAACAATCGCAACCCCTACTGCTTCTATGACCCTGATGGATGAGCCATATAACGATGAGAGCAGAGAAGCTTTCATGTTTGCAGTAAAGTTTGTGTTATTGAGGCCGTCAAAGCGTTCCTCCATATTCTTTTCCACATTGAATGACTTTATGGTCCTTACCGCATTGATGTTTTCGCTGAGATTTCCGGTGATGGCTGCGATGGACCTTCTCGTCCTGAGATAATTCCTCCGTACCTTGCCCTGCAGGGAAAGTGTGAATCCCATAAGTGCTGGAATCACTATAAGCGCGTATAGAGTGAGGTTAAAATCGTAATAGAACATGATTGAGATTGACACTATTACAGTGGCGACCCCTGAAACAACCTGAGGCAACTGGAAAGTCAGGAATTCGCTCAGTGTCTCACCGTCATTTGTTATCCTGCTGATAAGATATCCTGTTTTTACTTTCCCAAAGAAAGTGACTGGAACGTACTGAAGATTCTCAAAGGCTCTTTCCCTCAAGCTCCTGATCACCGACTGGGCAAGAACAGTTGAGCTTATGGTTCTTTCCCGGTTGGAGAAGAACTGTACGACATAAAGCAGGAAGAAAATTGTTGCATATATGTAGAGATATTCAAAATTACCTGAAATGACGCTGTTTATGGCGAAAGCAAGAGAGAGTGGGTACAATGTCGCTGCAATGGCAGTTGTGAGGACGGCCCCGATTAGGATGCTCGACTCCCGTCTCATTGAAAAGATGTCCTTGAGAAGTCTCCCAAACGCCCTGGAACCTTTCTGCATGGGTATAAACTTCTCTTCTTCCTGCTCATATTCATAAGCCATCAGGCATCCGCCTCCCCTTCTTCATCCCTAAACTTGTCTGGAACCACGGGAATGTGTTGCACAGGTGTCTCTTCAGTTAGTACACCGTCATTGAGGCTGAGGACCCTGTCGGAAAACCGGAGGGCAGATTCCCTGTGAGTCACGGTTATTACAGTGGTTCCTGAAAGGTTCTCCCGTATCCCGCGGAAAATCTCAAGCTCTGTTTCTGGATCCACACTTGAGGTCGCATCATCAAGAATGAGAATTTCCGGTTTTGTCAGGAGGGCCCTGGCAATGGCTACTCTCTGCCTTTGGCCACCGGAAAGTGTAATTCCCCTTTCCCCCACCATGGTTTCATAAGCATCAGGGAGAGCTTCTATGAAATCTGATATCCTCGCAATCCTAGCAGCCCACTTGATTGTTTCCAGATCTCCCTTGGAAGAACCGAATGCAATATTCTGTCTTATTGTGCCTGATATGAGGTTTATCTCCTGAGGGACAAATGCTACACTGTTTCTCAGCAATGCAAGTGAGACCTTGCTGACATTCGTCCCGCCGATAGATATTGTTCCAGAAACTGGGTCATAGAACCTTGGTATGAGGTTCACCAGAGTGCTCTTTCCAGCAGCGGTCCTTCCGGTAAGTCCAACAAATTCGCCAGCTTTTACCTCGAAGGATATGTCCTTCAGTATCTCAAAACCTTCCCTCTTGAAACTGATATGGTCAAACTTAAGGTTCCCGCCGACCCTTTTCTTTTCCCCCAATTCCAGGTCCTCGTCCTTATCGCTGTCAAGGACAGTCTGAATTCTCGATATACCTGCCCTGGCATTTTCTGAGAACACTATGAGCCTCCCCAGGAAACTTACCGGGAAACTGATAAGACTGAAAATATTCACGGCTGCAACAAGGGGGCCGACCACAGTTGCGCCAATGATGTCTGTGTATCCACCGTAAAGTAGAATTCCAGTGGCTGCAGCGCTGACAACAAGGGGCATAAGATTGTTGTATTTCCCCCGGAGCCTGGCCACAATGATATATTCATCGTAGTAGCTGCCCGTTGTGCCTGAGAATTTGGCCATCTCCTGCACTTCAGCGGAAAATCCCCTGACTACCCTGTTTCCCACGATGTTCTCCTGAAGCTGTTCGTTCATCTGGCCATAGTAGGTCCTTATCCTTCTCCAGTGAGTTCTCTGCTTCCTCTGAAATACTATTCCGATATAGATGAGGATGGGAACGGCAATGGTGAATATCCCTGCAAAGTATGGATTGATGGTGAACAGGAAGACAAAGGCGAATATTATGAGAAATAGTGTGGGTATGAGCTGAGAGGAGGTATTGAGAATGAAGTTCCTCGACGCCTCGATGTCCATGGTTGAACGGGAAAGGAGGTCTCCTGAAGTCTGTTCTTCGAAGAAACTGAATTTTTTCCTGATCAGGTGCGAGAAAACGTCCTTTCTAAGATTGTACGCATAAGACTGGCTGATGTACTGTGAACCATAGTTTACCACGAACTGTACAACACCGGATATGCTTGAAACCGCAAAGATGAGCAGTGAATAATATTCCACATCAGAATACTGTATTTTCTGTATGGCTGTCACCGCGTCCCCGATGTATATTGGAACCAGAAGCCTGAAGAGTGTGGAGACAACAGATGAAATGACTACAATGGCAAGGATCCATTTTCGGTCCAAGAGGTAACGAAGACCAAAGGCAAGCGGCCCAAAAACTGCGAATACCTTCCCCATTCCTTTTGAATCACCTGATAAATCTGCCATGGAATAATCCTGCCAAATAACACGCTTTTATGGAATAGGCTATGATCATAGTTAAAATTGTTGCACTTTTGGGAGCTAAAAAGAGCTGCTGGATAAGCTTGAAAAGGGTACGGCGAATTATTTGGTCAGAGAAACATATGTGCTTTCAATGTCATTGTATGGAGTAACCCATTTCACCTCAAGACCGTTCTTCCTGCAGTGTTCTATTATTTCTGAATTCCTTGTTCCATCCACTTTCTGGACATAAATTAAATTGCCCTCAGCTTTCCACTGGCTCACCATCTCCTTGGGGAAATCCAAGTTTTTTCCGGGCAATTCAAGTTCTATTTTCAGATGATGGGCAAAGTCGTTATTCAGGTCATACCCAATTTTTCCGTTATTTACAATGATAATCCTGTCGCATACCTCCTGTGCTTCATAAATGAGGTGTGTGCTAAGTATGATTATCTTGTTTTTGCGGGCATTGATCTCCTTGATGATGTCTCTTATCCTCTTCATTCCGCTCGGATCAAGCCCAAATGTGGGCTCATCAAGTATGATTATGTCAGGATCGCCAACCAGCGCAACTGCCAGCCCAAGCCTCTGTTTCATTCCGCGGGAAAACTCTCCAGCTTTCCTGTCCAGGTAGCCCTCAATAGAGGTAAGCTCGCTCACCCGCTTGATCTCTTCCTTTTCTTCCTTCACCATCTTAATCTTGATCACAAAACTGAGGATTTCACGGGCGGTGAGGTATGGATAGAACTCAGGCTGTTCAACCAGTGCCCCTACTCTTGCAAGGGCCCTTTCTGGATATTCGGATACTGTAATGCCATCCAGTGTGGCGACTCCCTTGGATGGTTTCACAATATTTGTCAGAATCTTGAGCATTGTTGTTTTTCCTGCGCCGTTTGGTCCGAGAATTCCAACACATCCCGGCCCATCAATTGTGAACGAAACTGTATCCAGTGCAGTAACATTGCCAAAACGTTTTGTGATGCCGTTCAGACAGATTGAAGGCAATTACTTCACCTCTTTTCTCTCAAATATGATAAGTGAAACTGCAATTGACACAATTGCATATATGGCCATGACCAGGACAGACTGGGTTATCTCACCAAAGCCCACGGGATTCAGTGAAAAAGTGAAATTGAATGGGGACAGTGAGATATTGACGTAGACTTTCTCAATAATCCCGGCAGCATTGTCCAAGAGGTAAAATGGCGTGGTTTTGTATAGCAGTTCTGCTATGAACTGGTAAGCTGTGAATATGAGGAAATAGATGAGGAACACGGAAATGTAGGCATATGTGTTCTTGTTGAAAATGCTGCTTAGCATAAAAGTGAAAGCAGTCATGGAAAAGATGAAGATTATGAGCAGTGCCAGTGAATAGAAAAATCCCGAAATCAGGGGGATCTGGAACACATAAATGAATGTGGCAGCCTGGATCAAGATGTAAATCATGCTGATTACAACAGTAACCATAACAGCAGCAAGATACTTTGAAATCAGAAGGCTGCTCCTGCTGATTGGCAGGGAGAAAATATGGAATGCCGTCCTGTTCTCTATCTCACTGGATATGGCCGATGAGCCAAAGAACACTGATGAAAATACTGGGAGGTAAAGAAGAACATATGACCACAGGAACCCGAAAACAGATTCCTTTGTTGGCATACTGAGTGAGGCCAGGTTCAGGCTAGGCAGGAATCCAGTCAGGCTGTTAACATATCTGATGGTGAAGAACGTCATGAGGCCCGAGACTAAGAGGGACATGGCCAGCATTAGGTAAAAGCTGCGTGACCTGTAGTAATTCCTGAAATAATATGAAGTGGAAGCTGCAAATTTTGTCATACCCGCGTTCATTGTAACTGCCCCGAGATTATCTGGGTCAGATTGTAAGATGCCAGGTCATCTAAAAGGTACTGGAGCAGATAGTAGTTTCCTATCCCGACTTCCATGGTTCCGTTAACCCAATTTCCCTGGCTTGGGTTGAGGTAGAAATAGGTATAGTTGGTGGAAAGAGCATTTAGCGCACTTATGCCACGGGTTACATTGATAGTTACCTCCGTGCTGTTGAATTCGAGGTTGAACGTTGTCTTCTCGTTAAAAACGTTTACTATAGCCTGCTTGATTGGCAAATTGTTTGAATTATAATAAACTGAAATATTGGCAGTGCTGTTGAAATACGTTGATGAGAGCTGTGTGAACCAGGTCTTGTCCAGGTATGTGTTTATGGAAGTAACTACCGAATCAAATGAGCCAAGAGTGACAACATTGGAAAAGTCTGCAACATAGATGGTGTTATTCTGGACGTACTTGGTAACATTCAGTGTCAGGTTGTACTGAGCGGTTATGCCTGTAATGTTCTGGGGAATCAGCCCTTCCAGTGAGACATTCTTTACCTGATAGACGTTATATCCTCTGTAAGATATGTAAAGCGAAGGCTCAACTACGGGATGAACACCTCCGCTAGTGTTTGTTGCGATAGCTATCTGCTGGCTGAAGGCAGAAAGACCCACGCCCAATACTACGCCATTTGCATTTGAGGAGTTGTAAATGTATCCTGGCGTATTATTATAGGTTCCGGCAACAACCACAGTAGAATTTCCTGGAACTAGCTGAGACATTGCAACATTGACCTGCTGAAAACTTTCAACTGCATAGTAACCCGCTGGAATAACAACTGCGACAGTAAGGAGAGTGATAATTAAACCTTTAAACAGGGGCCTCATATCTTATTATTTCTAAAAGCTTAATAAACATTAATGCTAACGTGATAAGAAGCAGAATCCAATTTGAAGCCGCTCCCCTACGGTATTTTCTCTGGAACCGTCATACCTGATTTTATTGCTGTGATAGGAAAGCCAATGAAAAGGCTTATTATGTATGGTATGTTAATGAGTGTCATGCCAAAAGAGGAGAGTGATCCGTTTTTTATCTAATGAATCCGCACCTCAGCTGGATAAATTGAGAAAACGCCTTGAACGAAACACCAGCAGCCTTATTGGGCTCTTCAGGGAAAGGGTCACTTTAGCAAGGGAGATCGGCAAGATCAAGGAAGAGAACTCGATACCAATCCGCATCCGCCAAAGGGAAAGGGAACTTCTAGACTCGCTTCGCGATATGGATGAAGTATCAAGATCAATAATATCATCTCTTTTCGAATTCACAATTGTAAACGAATCATCATTGGAAGGAAACAGCCGCCTCAGTGAAAAATCTTTAGAGTTGTCCGGCGAAAAGGGGCAACTCATGCTTCTTGCAGGACTGCTAATTTCTTCCCCAGGCGTTGAGGCTTACACATTGGACCAGCTTCCGGAGCCCCTGGAATTAGGCATACAGGCTAATGGGGGCCATATAGTATTTGATGACATCGAAAACCCTGATCTAGTTGTAGGAATTGGGATTATGGTGCCTTGCGGTGTGGCAATTGATTGTAGCGGAACAATGCGGATCGATATACATTGCCTCAAATCTCCCAAACCCAGGAAAATACTGGTGAGGCAACGTTGAAGATACTCGTGCTGGGGAGTTCAGGCAATTTTGGTTCAGCATTAACAATTTACCTTAAAAAAAATAGCCACCAGGTATCAGGCATGGAACGGGGTGAAAAGATTCCGGCGCCCCTAGATGAATTCGATGCCTGCTTTCTCGCCATCCCGCTTAAGGAGGCTATTGAATTCCTTGAAACGCATTCCCACGATAAGGTTATAGAAATCTGTTCAGTGAAAACGCCAATGACGAAATTCAGGAACCGCGTTATCAGCATACATCCGATGTTCGGCCCAGGCAGCATTGGAAATCCGGATTTTCGGAATATCATCTACGTTGATGACATAAGCCCCCCTAATTCCATGGGGATAATTGAGGAACTTTTCCCAGACTTTTTCATTGAATCAATGTCTGCTGATGAACACGACAAGCTCATGGTTGAACTGCTTGTGAAGCCCTACCTGACTTCAATATTGGCTGCCGCGATATCCAAGCCTGTCCAATGGAAAACCACCTGCACATCCCATAAGGCATTCCAGAAACTTGCATCAATTTCTGCCATTGAATCTCGCCTGGTCCTCAATGACACTATCCGTCACAATCCCTATTCAAAGCGGGCCCTCGATGAATTGCAGGAAGGCTTGGCAATCCTCATGAAAGAAATGGAATGATTGAGGGAGAGATGTTGCAGTCACAAACCTGACACACTGAGGAGGAGGGAAGCAAGCATGGCGACAAGGACTGTCGCCCCTGCATTTCTGGTCCAGTATGCAACAAGGACCGCCGGGATAAGAGGAACCAGGGATACCGGTGTGAATGACTGTATGTTCTCCACCATCAGTGACCCGAATGCGGATATTGCTACATAGTCAAATACAATGGTCAGTATGGTCTCGCCCTTATGGCCTTTATAAACGGCCCACGGCACAAGCCTCTGAAGGAGGCTAAGGATGCTGAGTGATGCTACAGCAAGGATTAGGAAGTAATTCATTTCCCGCCTCCGGCTTTCAGCATAAGCAGTCCAGCCAGAATTCCGGCTCCTATTGAAATGAGAATAGAATACTCAGGAAGTTCGTAAAGTTTGATCACAACAGCGACTGAGATGGAGACTGCAGCAGAAAGCGCAGTGCTGGCTCCCTTCACCCTTGGAATCAGCAGTGCCAGGAATAGCGCAGGGAGTGCTAAATACAGTATAGGATATAGGAAAAGTGGCAACCCTCCGGCCAGGGCAACGCCCAGGGCTGAACTCACGACCCAGCATGAATACGCAAAATATCCAAGGTTCCTCACAACTGGGACTTTCATTGGCGGGTCGCTCACTGCTAATGCGTAAATCTCATCAGTCAGGACCGGGGCGATTGAGTACATGTCTCTGGAAGACATAAGAGGATATTTTTCCTCAAGATGCGGCCCATAGAACGTATGCCTGAGATTGAGAAGAAACGCGGTAAGAATCATTGTTATGGGTTCAAACCCGATGGCCCAGAGACCAACAAAAGCGGACTGTACAGCGCCTGAATAAACGACAACTGAAAGGATTACTGTATAGTACCATGGGATGTGTAAGGCAGTGGCCAGTGTACCATAAGCAACTCCTGATGGAACATAGGTTGTCAGGATGGCTACAATTCTTCCAAAGGTACCTGAGTCCAATTTCAGCAATTCTGGTAAATTGTTAGGTATTTTAAAGAATATCGATTAATAAGCCCGAAGAAGTCAGAACAAAAGTGTGGGGATTTCTGCAAGGTCAAAAATATATAAGAACAGATCAGTCAGCGTTTCCATGATCGTGGTACTGGTTCAGGTGGTGGTCTTCCCCCCCAAACCTCTGTTCCGTGTTTCTTGAACTGAGGTAACTCCTCAGGATCTCGTTAACCTGTTCCGATGTGGTTATCCCTTCTCCCTGGAGCTGTTCAAATACATCCTTTCTTATGTGCACTTCTGGCATTAAATCAAAGAGCCAACTGTGATATTTATAATTTGCTTAAGTGCACTTCGGCATTTAACGTGTAGTTTAAAAAGTGCCAGTAATGCGGCTTCGCTATGCATGTCATCGTATGCCATAGTCTGTAAACTCAATAAAATGGCTGATTTTTGAAATAAAAGCAAAAGTCGAAGTTTGTCAGTAAACAGTCCAGCCATTATCCGCCACAAGAACAGATCCGTTGATGTAGCTGGAATCCTTTGAGACAAGGAATAGCGCAGTCCGGGCAATTTCCTGCGGGTCTGCCGGTCTTCCCATGCTGCCAGTGGTTTTTTCCAGCACCTTCAGGCCCAAGGGACTCGGTTTGCCTGATCCATACCCTATCTGGGTATTGACTGCGCCTAGTGCCATTGCATTGCAGCGGATTCCTTTATCACCATAATATGCCGCCACATGTTTAGTGAAGCCAATAAGCCCATGCTTGGAAACAGTGTATGCCAGTCCGGCCCGACCCCCATAAAGTCCCGCAACTGAAGATGTGTTCAGGATGGTTCCGCCGCCATTATGCATCATGTGAGGAATTGCCATCTTGGTTGTCAGGTAAGGTGCCTTCAGATTCACGTTCAAGACCTTATCCCACCATTCCTCTTCTGTCTCCTCCAGCGAGTAGAAGCCGTCCATTATTCCTGCGTTGTTGCATAGAATGTCTATGTGGTCGAAAATCTTGACTGAGTCGTCGACAAGTTTCTTGATATCATCTTTTTTTGTGAGGTCAAGGACCATCCCATAAACAGTGCCGTGTTTGGACCTTATCGCCGCAACAGTTTTGTCCACCCTTTCTGGAACTACATCTACAACAACTATCGTTGCACCTTCAGAACTAAAAAGCTTAGCCATTTCCTCACCAATGCCGGATCCAGCACCCGTGATAATTGTAACTTTATGATCCAGTACCTTTGACATGCATTATCAAGTCTGTAAAGTTATATTAAAAAGCTACCTAATTGTTAAGTATAATTTCCCTGAAAATTACAGTAAAGATCAGGATATGTACCCTAAAAAGGCTAAAAATCAGGTTATTATGGCTAAAATTTTGCTGGAAGGGCAATTTCGTCAAAAGGTCAATGATGAAATTCGTAATCTCGTCTTTTGCTTGCGGCAATTTCAGGCATTAAACAACCTGAACCTTTAATAAAAACAATCTTTAATACGTTAATACATGAAGTAAGATGGAGCCCGGAAACCCTGACATCCGTCAGGAAGTGGAGAGAAGCAGGGGACTGTTAAAGAAGATACAACTCATTTTGCCTCTGTTCAAGGGTTACAGGAAACTTGAAGATCTAAGGGAGGCAGATGAGCTTCTGAGGAGGCAATTATCAGATATACTCCAGCAGACATTGAAGAATCTCCAGGATCAGAGAGTGAGCCTTGTGAACAGCGGAGCCTTTGACCAGCTAACCAGCATCGCATCAGTTATATCAAAGACGCAGGAGCTTCAGGGAGATATTCTGCATGCCACACAGGGATATTCAGGCATTTCACCTGCCATAAGAGTGGATGAGGGAACGCTGAACGCATTGTATGAAAGTGATCTGAAGTTCCTTGAGGTATGCCAGGGCATTAAGAATTCAAGCCTTTCTAGTGAATCCGGGCAGATTGGCTCAGATCTTTCAAGGCTGAATGGGGAGATTGATCTGGCCAGAACCTCCTGGCAGGAAAGGATTCTGAAAGTGCAGAACATACTTATTCAAAGCGGAGGCGAAAGCTAATGTTTGGAAAGAAATCAACAGGGATACCCTCATCCGGCGGAAGCCTGCTCGGTTCAACCACGGTAACATGGGAAAATCAATACAAGGCGGGCAACTCCATGTGGAAGGTTCCCAGGCTCATACGCCTAAATGACAACATTGTGGTAAGGGAAGACGAATCAGCGATTTTCATGAGGGATGGGAAGATCCTTTCTGTCTTTGAACAGGCCGGCAGATATGCACTGACAGACATCAATGCCCCAATAGTCGGGCCTCTCGTCAAGGCACTGTCCGGAGTCCAGCAGCAAGCCGAAGTCTACTACCTACAGAGAAGATACCTGGACGGGAAGTTTGGCAGCCAGGAACCCTACCAGTTTACTGATCCAACATTTGGGGTGGTAAATCTCAGGGTTTTCGGTGAATACAGGTGGAAAATATCTGACGTGAACATTTTCGTCAGCCAGTTTATTGGGACATTCAATTCGGATACCTCTGAAGACGTGGAGCAGAGACTCAGGGAACAGGTTGTCATCCTGGTATACAATGCTCTTGGAAAAATGAAGGAACAGGGACTCAAGGTTACAGACCTGCCATCTAACCTGACAACAATAGAGCAGGTTGTCATCACCACATCACAGGACCATTTCAGGCAGTTCGGCGTTGAAATAAACAAGATCCAGCAATTGAACATTTCACTTCCTGAAGAAGTTCAGAAAGCAGTGGATACCAGATCGGAAATGTCTGTGCTGGGAGTCAATTATATCCAGTACCAGGCTGGCCAGGCCATGGTTGATGCTTCGAAGAATTCATCTGGTGTGGCTGGAGTGGGAGCTGGACTTGGTGTTGGCCTTGGAGCAGGGGCAGGGATGGGATACGCCTTCTCGAACCAGCTTTCCGGCATGCAGCAACAGCAGGGAAGGAACTGCCCCAAGTGCGGAACCCTTGTTCCTCAGAACAGCAACTTCTGCCCCAGTTGTGGCTTCAATATGCAACAGCAACAGATCAAAACTGTCAAGTGCCCGAATTGCGGAACAGAAGTGCCTGAAGGTTCAAAGTTCTGCCCTAACTGCGGAAACACAATGGCTCAGAAGCAACCTCAAACCATTAAGTGCTCCAAATGCGGTAACGATGTTGAACAGGGAGTAAAATTCTGTCCAAACTGTGGAAACAAGATGTGATAAAATGTTCTGTGAAAAATGTGGATCAAATATACCGGATGATGCTGTTTTCTGCCCTAAATGCGGCGCTAAGCAGGAAATAAACGCGGCAAATGTAAATCAGCCAGCACAGCAGCAGACTAATAATGGAAAAGTGCTGGCAGGTTCAGGTGTCACGGAATTGAAATGTCCGGGCTGTGGTGCCCCGATTAAGCCACAGTTCGGCGAAATGGTCATTACCTGTGAATACTGTGGATCAAGCATATCTCTGGCAGATGCTGGCTGGAAGAGTATCGCCAAACACACAATGCTCCCATTATCCCTTGCAACCAAAGACCAGGCGGTTTCAGACCTGAAAGATAAAATGGACAGGGGGCTCCTGCACAGGCATCTGCAGGAGCAGTCAACTCTCCAGGAATTGAATCTCAGTTATGTGCCATTCTGGATTGTTCCGGTCTCTGCCAGAACGAACTATACTGCCGTCGATGCAGCAGCAGAGGTAGGTACCATAGCTGCAACAGCAGCAATAATGGGCCTTGCTGGAGGCGCCATGGGCGGAAGGGGCCGCGGAGGCATGGGATTAGGAATGGTAGAAGGGACAATGATGGGCGGAATGATGATGGGAGGAATGGGTGCAGGAAACACAATTAGAGCATACCAGCTCAATGGGAATTACAATTACCCTGTTGTGGGTGTCAAGGCACTTACCCAGTACCAGCCGAAAGATTATGCCTTTGACCTATCCAAGAGGGTAGATTTTGACACAGCTAAAATCCCAAAAGGTCTCAAGATACTCAATGGTGATATTGGGGAAGATTCATCAAAATACGAAGCCAAGACCAATGTGAGCCAGGTCCAGTCTTCAAAGGCCCATGCTCAGCATCATATGATCAGGAGCATTAACACTGAGACAGATGCAGGAGAACCTGAACTGTTGCACGCACCTATCTGGTTTGCAAGATATGAGCACAAAGCGAAGAATATTATCCTTGTCCTTGACGCAAGTTCAGGCGGCGTAATAAACAGTATTGGAATAGATTAGTGGAAGTGAAATCTCCCTCAATCTACCTTTATTGGTCTTCTTATGGTCAGGGCTTTACCAGTTAATGGAAAATGTTGATTGAAAATATGAAATGTCATAAGATGCCTGCCATATCTCATTTAAACATTTATCCAGCCTGATGCTGGTGCATGTATTACCACAGGATAGGAGTGAGCCCTGGAAAGGCACAGGAGGAAAGGATTGAAAGAAACCGCAGTGACATCAGGCCCCATGTGTTTTCCGGAAGGAACCGGAGTGTCCTCATATATCATGTTGGCATTGAATTGCTTCTGTACAATATGGTATCAGTGAAGGGTATCCCCGTCCTGGAAACGGAAGGAACTACAGGGCCTCAGATCTCCCGGAGGCAAACAAAAGGCTCTGGAGAGTCACTTGCTTCTTTGTGGACAAACAGTATAGGAGAAAGGGTGTTTCCAACTTCGTCCTGGATGAAATACTGAAGAGAATTTAATCACAGAGAGGGGGGATGTCGAGGCGATCCCGGTGATTAATTTCAAAGCGGTGAGCGTGTGGTTCGGCCTAATCTCCTTGTATAAGGTATGAGGTTTCCATCCTGTCGCCAAAATTGGGCGAAGTACATTCCTTGTAAGAAAGGAGATATAGTTCTTTCTGAAAGGTTTCAGAACCATCACACTAATAAAGGGCGGGTCAATATTAAACTGATATAGTTGAAAGCGAGCGATCTCTTTGTAAAGGCCCTAGACAATGAGGGTGTGGAGTTTATTTTTGGCCTGCCGGGAGAGGAGAATATCGATCTGTTGGACTCTTTGGGCGGATCAGGAATCAAGTTCATCACCACCAGGCATGAGCAGGGCGCTGCTTTCATGGCCGATGTATATGGCAGGTTAACTGGGAAGCCTGGGGTCTGCCTTTCCACTCTCGGTCCGGGCGCCTCCAACCTTGTTACAGGGGTGGCAAATGCACATCTTGACAAAGTTCCAGTTGTTGCCCTCACAGGACAGACTGCCAGAAACAAGCTCCATAAGGAATCTCATCAGAACGTTGACACCCTGAAATTATTCTCCGGCATCACAAAATACAATCAGGCAGTCATCCTGCCGGAGACAATTCCAGAAATCGTAAGGAAGTCTTTTGCCACATCCGTGAGGGAAACGCCAGGGGCATCGCATATACAACTGCCACAGGATGTTGCAGCTTCGGAAGTGGAGGAAATTCAGATGTTGCATATCCCCACAGAGAAAGTGCCTACTGTATCTCCAGTTCTCATAAAAGAGGCAGCTGAAGCAATCAATAAAGCGAAAAACCCAATTATACTGGCCGGAAACGGAGTCATTCGTTCCAAAGCATGGAAGGAGGTCAGCGATTTAGTCGACGCTACTAATGTTCCTATTGTAGGCACCTTTATGGCAAAGGGAATAGTGCCCTTCAACCACCCCAGAAACCTCTTCATTGTCGGCGGAAAACCGTACCCTCCCGGGATGAGGCCGCTCCACTCTTCAGACTTGGTTATAGCGATTGGATTTGATCTCGTGGAATATGACCCTGTCACCTGGAACGCAGACCGGTCCAGGCAGATCATCAATATCCACAGTTTCGCCGCGGAACTGGATGAGCATTTTCCTGTATCAGTGGACATGACTGGGGATATAGCCCTGGCCATCAGGGAACTTGCACCACTAGTGAATAAGAGAAAGGATACTACTGTTCACGATGAAATCAGGGATAGAAGATTAAGAGAAATGACGGAGATCAAGGACAAATCCCAAGTTATGCCCAAAGCGGTGATGAAGGCACTTACCAGGGATCTACCGGAAAATACCGTTCTAATATCTGATGTTGGCCTCCACAAGGTTTGGGTCTCCAGATGGTATCATCCCTCAAAAGCGGGAAAAACAATCATTTTCAATGGCTTTGCCTCCATGGGCGGATCGCTGCCGGGGGCAATCGCTGCAAAACTCGCGTGCCCGCAGGATACAGTGGTATCAGTATGTGGAGACGGTGGGTTCATGATGAATGTTCAGGAACTTGAAACTGCCACAAGGCTTGGCCTGAAATTTGCAGTGGTCTTATTCAATGACGGGAAATTCAGCTTGATTGAGAAGGAACAGATTGACAATGGCTTTAAACCGTCCCATATTTCTTTTAAAAATCCCGACTTCGGGTTGCTGGCCAAAAGTTTTGGCATTCATCATGAACATTGCTCCAGTGAGGAGGAATTTGATTCTGCCCTGCAGGGTTTCCTGGAGGATGAAAAGCTTACCCTAATTGAAGTTAAGCTATGAGATGAAACATTCCTTTTTATAAATGTTCTAAACTGCATTGCTGGCAGGCTAACCTTAATAATCCATTACTCATAGCCCAGATTAGGCCAATGACATTCGACTATGATGCAATAGTGATAGGTGCTGGAACAGGAGGACTTGCTGCCGGCATAGCCCTGAAGCAGGGCGGAAAAAAGTACTTGATTCTTGACAAGAAAGAAGAAATAGGGGTTCCAGTAAGATCAACCGGAGCAGTTTCCATGGAATGGGTCAAGAAGATAGGCATGCCTACTGATCCCAATATCGTCAGGTCTTTGATCAAATCTATCTGGTTCAGGACGGACACAGGAAAGAATATCTCCCTAAAGTATGAACATCCTGTGGGCCTGGTTTACGATTTTACAACTTACGAGAAATTTCTTTCAAAAGAGATGGCGGGTGACCTAGATATACGGATGAAGACAAGGGTCACATCAGTTGAAGGCAACGAAGTCACCACCGATGGGGAAACACTCACTGCAAAGCATATTGTGATGGCGGCTGGCCCCCAGTCAACGTTTGGCGAAAAACTTTCGAGAGACAATGTACTTGTTGCATACGAGGAAGTGAGGGAACTTCCCAAAAGGGAAGATTACGAGATGATTCTCTGGTTCAGCGACAAAGCTCCTGGTGGATATTTCTGGGATTTTGCAGACACTGACAGTACACGAAAGATCGGAGTTTGCTATTACCCGAAGACTCAAGCAAAACCAAAAGATGTTCTTTCCGAATTTACAAAAAATTTCCCTGAAGTGGATGGCAAGCTGGTCAGCACAATAGCCCACCAGATACCACTGGGGGCTCCGCTCGAAACCGTAGTCAGGGAAAATCGCCTTTATGTTGGCGACATGGTCAATGCTGTCCTGAACACAACTGCAGGTGGCTTGCAGGGCGCATTCTGGAGTGGAATGGCAGCAGGCAGGGCAATAGTCAATGATAATCCATCCCTATACCAGGGTACCTGGGATAGTGATATCAGGCCCTGGCTAATGAAACACCACGAACTTCACAGGCGCATGAATAAAAACGGTGCAAAATCCATTGGCAGGTTGATGACCATGGCAAAGTTCATGCCAAAGTCAATGCAGAAAAAAGTATTCGGCGGCCTTTAATCTTTTTTAATCCGCATCACGCGATTCCAAGTGTGGAATCGGTGATCCTAATGGAATCTTCTTTTGAGGTATCGCCGGTCATTGCCCTGATCGCATCCACATTTTCAGGGACAACAATGCTCTCCTGGTGGACTGCCTGAATGTAGGAAAGTGTACCACTGTTGACGTGTGCGCTGTCTTTCCAAATGGCGAGCTCGAACAGGTCCGATCTTTCCCTTCCTATTTCCCTGGCAAAATCCATGATTTGCGCCGTGGACTTGTATCCGTCCTTTGAGTTGAAAAGCTTTATCCTTTTGTATTTTTCCCATAGATCAAGGACTTCTTTGGCGGATGCCTGCTTTGCCAGATCCACAAGCACAACATGGGTGTGCATCAGTGTTGTTGGGACCTTCAATGCCATGGAGTCTATGTTCAGGTCCCTGATTATGGTCTTTGCATCAATGGAATGATGTGAAGGGAATGAAAAGCTAGGCTCTATGGCATTCATTGGTCCCTTTTTGTGGTCATTTGGATCCGTACCCCTCCGCACAAGAGTTGCATTGACTTTCTTTATACCGAGTTCGCTGTAAATAGGGTAAAGGCTCCTCATAAGTGCTGTGGTGTTGCATGATACAACTCTTACAAAGGTCTTACCTCGTGCCTCGTCATAATTGGCATATGCATTGAAACTGACATCGGCCACAGTCTCTTTTTCTCCGCCCTGAAAGACCGCCCTAACATTATGCTTCCTGTAAAGCGCCTTATTCTGGTCCCCCATACCTTCCGGGGTGGCATCAATTACAATATCGCAGCCATTGAGCAAATCCTTTACTGTACCGTGGACCTTGATACCGCTTTCATCGAAGGTTTTCAGGCCACTATCATCAGAAACGTAGAGCTTGTGTTTCTGTGCAGCTATTCTAGACAGGTAATCAGGTGTTCTTTTCACTACACCCACAATCTGCATGTCTTTCTGCTTTGAAACAGCGTCTGCCACCCTTTTCCCTATGGTTCCGTATCCGTTAATGGCCACTTTAATCATGTAGAACGTTTGTTAAATCGTACGGGAAGAAATATTACTTTCCATTGAACCGTAAAAAGAAAACTCTGAGGTGCCACCCCGAGTTATGTAGTAGCCTTAGCTTCTGATTCTAGAATATAAAAAAGAAGCATTCAATGATTCCCGTTCTTTCTAAGCCGCACTTAGGATTTCATAAGCAGGTATGCAGGAATCCTTCTTGAGGATCAATATGGTCTCATTGGAGCAGGAAATCAGCTGCAGTATGTTTATGCCCCTTGCATAAAGTTTGTGGGTTATCCTCATTATGAAGCCGGGGGTGGATTCAATTTCACCTGGCGAGTATATGTGGATCATGCTGACATGGCTATCCACACTGACCTCTTCGCTCTCCTGCGGGAGTTTCTGTTCCATCTCATCCACTATGTAAACCACGCTTCCTTCCAGAAATGTGGCAGAAATATATTTGAGGTGAAGCGGTTTCTTTGCATTTACTACGCTGACCTTGTCCTGCAAGGAAATCTTGCTTTTCCTCAGGAGTTCGTCTGCCTTGTTTTTTGCCCTGACCCCTATTTTCCTGTCATTCATTCGAATAAGGGCTGCCCTCACGGAGATAGGATTCAATTGCCTGTTTTCTTCCGTTATGTTCTTGGACAGTTTGCTTATGTTCAGCAAGTTCTGTTCCAGTGCCATAAATATCTCAGGGTTTTCCCTTAAGTAAATTTGTACCGCTTCTTCCACGCTTTTAGGCCCAATTCCTTTTATTGCCACAAAAATGTGATAGGTTTTATCTAAATTAACATTGTCACATCAAAAATAACATAATTTATGTTAAAAGCGTACAAATTGATGCTTTTCTTTATATTAAATCCGCCCTGAAGGCGAAGCATGGAGAAAAAGGCACTTCTGCTTTACTCGGGCGGCTTAGACACTTCGGTTATGATAAGGTGGCTGCAGGAAAAGCTTGGGTACGAAGTTTCAACACTGACTCTCGATGTCGGTCAGGAGAAAAACAACCTTAAACAGATTGCTGACAAGGCCAGGCGCCTGGGTGCAGTCGAAACAATTACAAAAGATGTTACCAGCACATTTGCTGAAGACTACGTTTCACTCGGAATACTCGGAGATGCCCTTTATGAGGGCTCTTACCCGCTTTCAACAAGCCTGGCAAGGCCACTGATGGCAAAGGAGGCAGTTGATGTAGCCCACCTGCTGGATTGCGACACCATCGTCCATGGAAGCACGGGCAAGGGAAATGATCAGGTCAGGTTTGAGGTTTCCATCCGAGCTCTTGATGAGAGCCTGAAAGTCATAGCACCAGTGAGGGATATGAATATGAACAGGGATGAGGAGATTGAATACGCCAAAACACATGGGATTGAGATCCCATTTGGAGGGAAATATTCAGTCGATGAAAATCTCTGGGGCAGGTCAGTGGAAGGTTCTACCATAGAGCACATCTCTGAGCCGGTGCCTCAGGATGCATACCAGTGGGTAACATATCCGGAAAATGCAAAGGAAACCCCGGACATTGTCAGAATAGATTTCGAGCAGGGGCTCCCTGTCGCACTCAACGGGGTCTCTCTGTCCCTTCGTGACATAATCATTTCACTGAACACCATTGCAGGCTCAAATGGAATAGGATCAATTGAGGTGATAGAGAACAGGGTGGTCGGAATTAAAAGCCATGAATTCTACGAATGCCCCGCGGCAATAACTATACTCAAGGGCCACAAGTACCTTGAATCTGCAGTCCTAAACAAGAAGGAACTTAACCTCAAATCCTATATGGACAACCAGCTCTCTGAGTATATTTACTCCGGCCTCTGGTTTGATCCCGTGATGGACCATATCTGGGCAATGGAGAAGAGCCTGAATGAGCACGTCGGCGGGACAGTTAATCTCAAGCTGTACAAGGGGAGTGTAACACCAATGGGCATAGAGAGCAAGTCAGCAGTATATGACATTTCTCTCTCCAGCTATGGAAAGGGCCAGACATTCGATCAGGCAAAGTCACCAGGCTACATCTATGTTTTCGGGAATGAAACAGTTCTCACAAGGAAAGCCAGGTCCAGCATAAAGGAACAGCCAGAGATCCGGATTGAATAATCATGGCGAGAATTTGGGGAGGAGGTCTTTCAGATGATGATAACCCGCATCTGGAAGACCTGATGATAACAGAGGACAACGAAGTAGATTCATACCTGATCGGATATGAAATACTTGGCCTCATCTCTTATCATTTGGAAATTTCCAAAAACAACGTAATACCGAGACAGGAATCTGAGGAACTGTTGAGTGCACTCCTTAACTTGTATGACAACATTCCGCCAAGCGTGAAGGGCTTTGAGGATGTGCATTCCCTGGTAGATTCTGAAATAAACAGTGCAACCAGCTTTGGCAGTGACCTCCGAATTTTCCTGTCAAGGAATGACCAGAGTCATTTTGACATCAGATCCTTCTACCTTGACAAGTTACTCGAGATGGGCGTGATCCTGGTGGAAATTTCCAGCACGATCAAAATACGGTTTGAAAATGCAGAAGGATTTATGGCTGGGTACACGCACTACAGACAGGCAATGCCTGTTTCGTTTAAGACTTATTTCGACTATCTGTCTGGAATATTCGCGGATCTTGCAGAAGATAGCCTCCTTTTGTATGGTAAACTTTCGATATCTTCACCTCTAGGGTATGGTTCAGGGTATGGTTCACCGGTGCCGGCAGACATGGCACAGGTTGGGAAGTCCCTTGGATACAAGGGTAACTTTGGAAATCCATTGAATGGATCATTTTACAGAGGTCTGGATGACGTAGAGCTTTCCTTTTTGCTGTCAAAAATTATGCTTGCAATTTCCAGGATTTCCCAGGATCTCATAATGTACAGTTCTGACGAATTCAACTTCCTGGAGTTGCCAAAGGGATACACCACTGGCAGTTCCCTCATGCCAAACAAAAGGAACCCAGATTTCTTGGAAATGCTTCAGGGATATGCCGCTGAAGCCTCTGGAGCATTGTTTACCACTTTTTCAGTAATATTTAACAAAGGATCTGGTTACCACCGGGAATTTCAACTTTCCAAGGATAAAACTATAGCCTTCACCTTAAGGGCAATTAAGATCCTGAAGGCTCTTCTCCCCTTATTCTCAGGAATTAAGATAGATGATAGCAGGGCGAAGTCATTGATGAAAAACCCCACATACGCTACAATGGCTGCTTATGAGAAGTTCAGAGAAGGAGGAAAGTGGAAAGATGCCTACCGGTACATAGGAGCCAAGTTAAAGGCCGGGGAACCAGTGGCAGAATACTGCCCGGATTCTTATGTTGGGACAGAACGAAATGAACTCCACATTTTGCAGGAAAAAATCGAGGCCTTAATTCAAATAAGATGCAATATGGAATCTGAGTTAATAAAAACTGCAAGGGAATTTATAAAGCAAAAGAAAAGATTGAATATTAATTGACATGTGTATTTAGGTGAACATTGTACTAGAGTGTGCCATTTTATTACAAATATTGTATCAATGTTTCAATTCTATAACATCATTATTTTAAATGCGTGAGGGTTATTGTATTGCACTATCTATTAATAGTGACAGGAAGCAAAAAATGAAAATATCGAAAATTTCAGTAATTGCTGTGGCCGTTATTTTTATGGCAACATCAGGCACGCTATTGTTGAACAGTTCTGCCCAGGGCGCTGGAGCCACTGCACAGGCTGCGGTTCCTATTGGAAGTACCGCCCAGTCACACGTTATAAATGCCCTAAGTGATCCGGTTCTGCCTAGCGGGTTTCCTCCTGCGAATTTTACCAATCCACAGGGGTCTCAGCCACCCGCAGTACCGGATACAACACCTGTTGTTGTACCGATCACGGCATTCGGGACTGTCTCAATACCCAATGGAACATGGGAAACTGCCATACTCAATGTAACTGGATATGATGCAGGCACCGCATACGACTACTTCAACAGTTTCAGTGTCAATGGCGCAACAGTATGGCTAGGGGTCAATCCAGAGGCAGGTAGCTGGGCTGTGAATGTGAACATAAGTCTCTTTATGAGCTTCTTTGACGGAAAGAATTCCATCTCGGTATCCGGGACAACTTTGGGGATTCACCAGAATTTCAGGGGAATCCAGTACAACAATTACACATTGTTGCTCTACCCGGTTCCTGCAGGCCACGCTCCGCCTACATATCCATCCCAGGTCATCTCATTGAGGGGCGGGACTAATTACGTTAATATACCCACTGATACAGTGGCCGCCAATGTACAGTCCATTGTGATCGACAATGAATTCCAGTACACGCTGAATCCAGCATGGGCAGCTTACACATGGTCAGTAAATGGCACAAAACTTGCAGACTCATTCATATTCCCGTGGATCAATTCAGGAGGCATAGATCTGTTCTCTTGGAGGCCGGTATATCCTCCGTACATGCTGAACCACCAGTGGAATGTTGTAAATCTTACTGATGCGCTTGGGATGATAGAAGGCAACAATGTGCCTTTACAGGTAAGCGGAGCCTCAGAAGGGCCTGGGATTGGCCTTTTCGCTGGTAACCTCTTCCTCTACACTCAGAACAATGTCCTTGGCGCAAAACAGTTGGGATACGGATTCCACGAAGGAAAACTAGTGAATGTTACTCAGACTACAAACGGGCTTGTAAATGAGAACGGAAACAACTACAGCCTTTACAACACATACAGGAACATATTCTATGGCGGAGCTTCACTTATAAAGACAACACAGGGTTCCATCAGGGTATCTTCCTTGACAAGCATGAACTTCACAAACCTCCAGACCTTGCCCAATTCTGTTTGGCAGAATTTATCCCAGGACGAGACCACTGTAACACACACCCAGACTGTATACAATGAAAAGGGGATGCATGGCGTTGTCATGAGCACCACTTCAGCAGTTATGCCAATTGCCTTTGACTATGGTGCAGTACTGAATTTCATGTACAGCAGTGGCAGTCTCTCATTCTACAACTACACAAGTTATTTTGAGAATGTCCTGGAAGCCTACAACCTCAGCACATTCACTGTCTCAAATGTCAACGGGCATCACTCAATGAATTTCGCGTCGACAAGCAATATGATTTACGGCACCAACGGAATCTTTTCCAGTGTTCTTGAATTCGGGCCAGGATTTGCAGTCATACTGAACGTAACCTACACATACCACGAAACAAAGAAAGTTTTTACATCCGTCAACACTGAACTGTCACAACATGGTTTTACAACCACAGTCTGGACACATAAAATGGCTGCGCTTGGAACTGACCCAAATCTGTTCTATGTACAGAGCACAATGTACCAGAATGTCATAACATCCAACACCTACAACCACTACACTGATTTTCAAGGATATAACCTGGGTGACAGGTAAATTAGTTATTAATCACCATTTTATTTTTTAATTTTTAATTTTTTAATTACGATTTAAAATGCACACAAACACGGCGTTACGGTCGTTTCAAATGTTCTAAATTCGCAAATGGTAAAGGATAGGTAGGGAGTCACTTATTCGATTAAGTAGAAACAATTGTGTAACTACCGGAAGCTGAAATTATAACCACCTCACAAATTCATCCACTGTCTAACATGCTTGCTTAAATATGGCCCGGGGGTTCCTAATTTCAGTTCCTGTTGCAAGGGAACTATAGCACTTCTGTAAATGCGAATTTGTTGTAACACTATTTGACCCGCTTTCCCTTCTATTACTGTGAAACAATGGTTGGCTAGAACACTGTTAACATCTTCCTGTGAAACAACTGGAAGTTTAGGCGCCCACAAGAACTTCCCCGTCAGCATCATGAGGTATGAGGTTTTCCTCCTCCTTGAGAACCTCTATGCAGGGTTCTATTTCCTCTTTGATATTAGAGAGGCCCTCCTCTTTAGTTTCGCAAGTCATGTAATGTAAAGGCAATTCATGACATAGATCGGCACGCTAATTTTCCCCAAAATCAACCAAGGTTTGCCAGTGTATATCCAAAGAGCAGTAAGTGCCAGTACGGACCGGGAATTCCAAATTATTTCTTGCACTTTCATTTCTATCACTCCACGCAACACGCCATTTTGGACAGGTCCCTTATGAATGACTGGGCGGCAAGTTTAACACCCTCAGATATGGATGGAAAAATATGGCTTGTGGCTATTATATCATCTATCTTGTAACCTTTCCCAACGGCATATGCTCCTTCTGTTATTATGTCCGTGGCATTTGGAGCGAGTATTTGCATTCCCACTACCGTGTTATCTTTTGGGTCAACAGTGATCTTTATAATGCCCTCTGTTTCTCCTGTTATACTTGCCTTCGTGAGGTTTTCCAATGAAAAAATCCTGCAAGAGCACGATCCGTTTTTCCTGGAAAATTCATTTTCCGTCATTCCGACGCCTGCAACCTGCGGGTTTGTAAATACTGCCCAGGTAGCAGATTCGTAATCTATCTTCATATCTTCCCCGAACATGTTGCTCACGGCCGTAACACCTTCCCTGGCGGCAAGAGTTTCAAGGAACATTTTTTTAGAAACGCAGTCTCCTGCCGCGTAAATTCCAGATGCGGAGGTTTTCATGGTTCTGGAAGTGATTATGAGCCCTCTGGGATCCGTATCTACACCAGCGGTTTTAAGATCAAGATATTCTGTATTAGGCTGCCTTCCGGTGGCAATTATGATTTCCTGAACGTCTATTTTTTCATTCCCTTTGTGAGTTATGAATTCAACAGACTTCATGCCCCCGTTTTTATTGATTTTGCTCACCCTTGCCCTCATGTAGAATTTCATGCCCTCCTCTTCAAGATACATTTTCAATGCTGAACCTATTTCGGGCTCAGTCTGCGGGAGAAGGGAATCAAGAGCTTCAATCACAGTCACCTTCGAACCAAAATGCAGCAATGCCTGCCCCAGCTCCAGGCCAATAGCACCTCCCCCTATGATCGCAACCGATTCCGGTAGATCGTTTATCCCCCATATGGTATCACTGGTGAGGAACCCTGTTTCCTTCAAACCCTCGATGTTTGGGACCGTGGGATGCGACCCGGTTGCTATGAGCATGTTTGAGCCGGAAACCACTGCCACATCTTTTCCATTAGAATCTGAAACCACTACGGTCTTCTTATCCACGAATTTGCCGAGTCCTGTGAAAAGGCTCACATTGCTGTAGTTTTCAATCACCTTTGCATATTTTGTATCTCTTGCGTGTCCAACATATGATCTCAATCCTTCCATGACTTCTGAAAATTCATATTTCACCATGGTTGTGTGTATTCCTGCCATTCTTGGATGTTCAGGTCTGAAAACTGAATGCGATGCCTCAAGCAAGTATTTTGACGGTACACAACCAAAGTTCACGCATGTACCACCAAGTGGGCCCACTCCAATCATAGCAATTGTCATCTCGCCGTTGCTCAGTTCTGAAGCCTTGATAGCAGCCGAAAAAGCAGCAGCACCTCTTCCAAGAATTACAAGATCAAACTTCTGTACTTCGCTGTTCAAATCAGTTCACTGGTCCATTAGCGTAGCTCTGTAGTGTGAAGGCTTCTCGAATACCTCGTTTTTAAGAAGTTTTTCCGGTTCTATTTTGTCACTGTCAATTTCAATCTCTCCTGAACCATCTTTCAGGGATATTTTAACATCCAGAACTCCGTCCTGTTTTTTGAGACCATGGCTCACAGTGTTAACACAGTCATCGCAAGTCATCCCGTAAATTCTCAGTTTCACTCTTTCTTCTTTCATGATGACAGATTACCGGCAATTATTAATACAGAAAGGTAAACTTTTTTTAACCTATCCAGATTTGACTTATGATATTGTTTGGGAACCGTTAGAAACAATGAACATATGAGATACCGGAATAAGAACAAAGCCTGCATGATCGAAGATAATGGTTCCACCGTCTGCGTAGATCCTTCACTTCCCCTGCTTAACCTGATCGGCAAGAAGTACACCATGATGGTGCTGGGCGTGATAGGAAACAATGGAACTAGGAAGAATTTCAACGAAATACTCAATGACATACCAAATTCCAGTTCAACCATCATTTCCCAAAGGCTGAAGGATTTGCAGGATTACAATTTGATACAAAGAAGTGAAGGAGTTGATGGAATTACGTATTCACTGACTAAATTTGGCCAGGATGTAAGAGAGCGGTTGATGCCACTGCTTCATCTTGTTGATAACAAACCCATGGAATGACTGAATGGAATTATTTATGGATATTTTTAAGCAGCTCATATCCTTCACATTACACTGGATATTGGCCAATTCTTTGTGAATATGGCAAAATGACCTGTGAAACATTTTATTGACAGTCAAATTTGGTGTGTATTTTTACCCCCAGAATGTTAAAGATACCCGAAGTTTATGATTAATACTTGGTTCAAGTTGATCACAAATTTATTCAAAACCCAATTTATAAGGGTAACAAATTAATTAACTTGCCAAAAGCAACAAAGGGCAAGTTAAATACTGAAACAGCGAAGTGATACAAGAATGGAATATTTCATTGGAATTGTGCCTCCTCCAGAATATGGAAATCAAATAATGGCCTTTCAAAGAAAATGGCTTAGCAATCGACTTCCAAATATCATTGAGCCACATATAACTGTCAAATCCCAAGCAGGTCTGAATGACGACATGACTTGGTTGGATTCCATAAGAACAGTATGTAACTCATTTAAGGGGTTTAGTTTAACTCTTACAAAGCCAAATTCTTTTGGGGAAACGGTAGTTTATATTAGTGTTGAGTCGCCAGAAATCTACAAATTACACAGTCAATTAGTTAAAGCAGTGTCTTCAGATCCAGAAAGTAGTAATAGGTATTTTGAGCTTGATCGTTTCACGCCACACTTAACCCTTGGAACAATAGAATTTGGGATGAGCGAAATCGAATTAAGAGAGATGAAAGATTTAGCCGAACAGGCACTGCCGAGGATACCAACATTTAAGGCAAAGTTCGTAAGGGTGTATAAATTTAAGAAGAGCGGATATTATAAACTTGAAGATTTTAGGCTGATGTAAAGAAATTATTACCAAACTATAGGAACGTCAGTCCACATATAGTATCCATTTCTATTTGGTCAAATACTATGTAGAAGCCAAAGTCAATTGCATTAAGGATAGGTAGGGATTCGAACCCTAATAGATGGGATCTGCAGTCCCACGCATAACCGCTCTGCCACCTATCCAAGTATTCCTGTTATGGTTTTCTGAACTTTAAATTTTGCAGGGCCATAAACACAATCTCCAATTTTTGGAAAGGCTATTAATTGATAACCTCATGTTAAAAGGATTTCATGGCACAAACAGTCGCGGAACAGATAATTGAAACCCTTATAACTGCCGGGGTAAAGCGAATATATGGTATTCCAGGAGATTCAATAGATCCACTGATGGATGCCATCAGAAAGAACAACAGGATTCAATATGTACAGGTGAGGCACGAGGAAGGTGGTGCACTTGAGGCTGCTTATGATTCTAAGGTTACAGGGCAATTAACAGCATGTATGGGTACATCTGGCCCAGGTTCAATCCACCTTCTCAATGGCCTCTATGAGGCAAAGATGGATGGCTGTTCCGTAATAGCTCTGACTGGACAGGTTGAGACTGACCTTCTTGGCAGGGATTATTTCCAGGAGGTAAACCTGAACAGGCTGTTCGACGATGTATCAGTTTACAGCAAGCAAATACTTCATCCGGATTCTGCAGATTACATCACATGGAGGGCGTGCAAGGAAGCAAGGTTAAAGAAAGGCGTGGCTCACTTGACACTTCCGGTAGACATACTACGTATGCCTTCCAGGACAAATTTCGAAATTAAGCTGGAATCAGATCTCCATGTTGATTTCAAGATTGATCCTTCTGAGGCAGAAAAAGCCATTAATGAAAGTGTAAAACCCGTCATATTGGCAGGCAGGGGAATCAATGGCACCGAGAAAGAAGTAATGGAATTTGCGGAAAACATTGGTGCACCTGTGATTTATGCGCTTAATGGAAAAGGGCTCCTCGACGACTTTGATGACAAGGTGCTAGGAGGCATAGGGTTGCTTGGGGCCAAACCATCAATATCTGCAATGGGCGGATCTGATCTCATAATTTTCCTGGGTACATCTTTCCCTTATTATAATTTCATAAAGAAGGAAACAAGGACAATTCAGGTGGACATCAACCCGGAAAACATTGGGAAAAGGTTCCCTGCAACATTGCCGTTTGTATGCTCAGTTAAAACTTTCCTGGAAACTGTAAAACCAAAGGAAAAGTCGTACAAGTATTACCGGGAATTCACTTCAGAGAAAAATAAATGGCTGGAAACACTGGAAGGCGAAGAACAGCTTGGGAATAGCAGCATTCACCCACAGGCAGTGGCCGGGCTTCTGTCGAAACATGTGCCAGAAGACGCAGTCATTGTTGTCGACACAGGCAACGTCACTGTATGGGGCATGAGAAACATCCGGACCCATGGGAAAAGAACTTTCCTGTTCTCGCCGTGGCTTGGAAGCATGGGAATTGGAATCCCCGCTGCAGTGGGGGCTTCATTCGCAAGTGAAAAACCCATTATTGCACTTGTTGGAGATGGTAGTTTTGCTATGACAATGATGGAACTCATCACCGCGAGGAAGTATAACAGGCCGGTTAAGATTGTAGTATTCAACAATTCAAAATTGGGGATGATAAAATTTGAACAGGAAGTCATGGGGTATCCCGAATGGGGCGTCGACCTCCTGAATCCAGACTTCAGCAAACTTGCCCAGGCAATTGGAATTTACGGGGACAGGGTAGAAAAGCCTGAAACGCTTGAGGATGCAATTGTAAACCTCATAAAGCATGAGGGTCCGGGAGTTCTAGATGTAGTCGTGGACCCTGAAGAAAAGCCAATGCCGCCGAAACTAACTTTCTCACAGGCTAAAGGTTACGTCACTTCTATGCTAAGGGAAAAACTCAAGTCAAAGGAATAAAATGGGGTGTGAAATGCAATGCCCGAGATATCTCTGCTTTACTGACTCAGTAGATGATATCAAACTGCAAACTCTCAAATCAAAAGGCCTATTTAATCTGATAACAAGGAAGCACACTGAATGCATTGAACTTGACTTCAGATACCAGGGGGATTTGGGAAAATCGGGAATCTGGTCTATTATTGAAAATGGTGAGGTGCTAAAGGTTGAGGACGATTTTTCTTCTCTTTCGTCCACTGAAATTCTGTTAAACACTAATGATCTCATCAAAGGAGAAAGATACTGGGAATGCCACAATTATCTCGAAGAACTCTGGAAAAGATATTCTGGACACAAGAAGGTGGTGGTTCACGACTTAATAGGGATAATAGTCTCTCAGATAAAAGTGCAAATGGATCAGTGGGAAGTCGGGAAGAGGGTGTATGAACGTTCCTATAAAGATTTGAGAGTGCACACAGTGCCAGCATTATTCCAGCAACTTCCATCGGAATTTGGATATCCCTTGAAAATTTCCTTTGATTTTATTTCCTCCACGCTTGAAGATTGATTATCCTATTTGTTTTCAGTGCACAGAATGCTATCAATCATGTAAGGTTATTATAATCAGGAGCTATAAATCCTAGAATGAGCCATATCGTTGAGATCAGCACTGATTCCTTGGATGGAAAGGAAGTATCAGTCCGCGGATGGGTATACAGAATCCGCAGCAGTGGGAAGCTTACTTTCATTGTCCTCAGAGATTCAACTGGAATCATACAGATGCTTTCAAGCACCAGGTCTTTGAGTGAGGAACAGCATAAGGAACTCTCTGCACTTACCATAGAAAGCAGCCTTGAAGCAACAGGCATCCTCCATAAGGACCAGAGGGCAACAACAGGTTATGAGATCGAGATCAAGAATTTCAAAGTGTACCAGCGAAACGACAATTTCCCTGTTTCCAAGGATCTAGGGGAAGAATTCATGCTGGATAATCGGCACCTTTGGCTGAGGAGCAGGGAATTCACTGCAATGATGAAAGTCCGTTCTACAGTATTCAACGCATTTGCTGATTTCTACAACAGGAATGGATATTACCAGGTCCAGCCCCCTATAATGGTCTCAACTGCAACCGAAGGCGGCTCAACATTATTCAAAGTTCCATTCTTTGGTGAAGAGGTCTCTCTTTCCCAGAGTTCTCAATTCTACCTCGAGACATTCATTTTCAGCCTGGAAAAGGTATATACAATATCTCCAAGCTTCAGGGCTGAAAAATCAAGGACTTTCAGACACCTCACAGAATACTGGCATGCAGAGGCTGAAGTGGCCTGGATACACAATGATGAAATGATGGAAATCGAGGAGAGGATGATTGAATATATTGTGGGGCAGGTTGTGAAGCATCACGAAGAAGAGCTCAAAATTCTCGGCAGGGACATCGAGCTATTGAGGAAGATTAAAGCCCCATTCCCAAGGATAAGGTATTCTAAGCTAATGGAGATGGCAAAGAAAGAATGGGGGCTAGACCTCAAATATGGTGATGATCTGGGTGCCGATGAGGAAAGGGCAATAACAGTTCACTTCGATAAACCGGTGTTTGTGACTCATTTCCCCACCGAGCTGAAAACGTTCTACCATCTTCCAGACCCAGAAAATCCCTCAGAAATCCTCTGCCATGATTTACTTGCACCTGAGGGATACGGTGAGATCATTGGTGGAGGCGAAAGGATCTGGGACCTCGCTCAGCTGGAGAAAAGAATGGAAGAATACAACTTGCCTAAGGATGACTACTACTGGTATCTTGACCTTAGGAAGTATGGAAGCGTTCCACACAGCGGTTTCGGTCTCGGCCTTGACAGGTTGTGCATGTGGATCATGAAGCTTTCAAACATAAAGGAGGCCATTCCATATCCAAGAACTGTCAGAAGAACCAGACCGTGATTGGCCAAAATGAAAGCCAATTTCAATAATTTTTATAAACAAGTAAGCATTTATTAGGAGTTGAACCGGTCTTTTCTACTAGTCGGCCTGGCTTTCATTATTCTCGGAATTATAGCACTGGTGCTTAACAGGCTGATTAGCGGTGCCATTGCCCTTGCTATTGGATTTGCGTTTACCGCTTATACCTTGTTCATACCCAGTGAAAAGCAGATATCGAAAACGGTACGGGAGGGAATGGCTTCAGCACTTATTGATCTCGCGCAGAAGAAAATCAACAACGGCAGCCTTCATGCAGACATAGGAAAATTCAGGGAGATTATTGGCAGGATGGAACCTGTCCTCCCAAAAATTTCTGCAATGCCGGAAATAGGTTATGACAGCCTTTACATTCATTTCTCAAAGGAGACCGAAGCAGAGGACATGATCGCAAGGCTCAAAGAAATGGAGCTCAATGTAAATGTTGTGCAGAACAAGACAGACTGGGCAGTGAAGATAGAGATAACATGAATTCCATTCAAATGATAGCTGGAAACATTATTAATTTACCCGCAGATTATGCAGCATGAACAGTTTCCTGGCTGCTTTGAACGATGAGCCGCATGATTTTACCCCGATCTGGTTCATGAGGCAAGCAGGGCGCTACCTGAAAGGCTACAGGGAGTTACGAGCCAAACACAGCATCAAAGAGATATGCATGGACCCGAACCTCACTCTTAAGGTTACTTCGGAGCCTGTTGGATTACTTGGCGTTGACGCGGGCATTATTTTCTCAGATATCACAATTCCGCTGGAGGCAATGGGTTTCCGTCTCGATTTCATTGAAAACGTAGGCCCAGTGATTTCAAACCCATTGAATACAAACAAAGAACTTGCTGGAATTTCAGAATTTTCAGTCTCAGAAATGCAATATGGCACTTTTGCAGCAATCAAGAAATTCAATGAGGAATTCCCGGATGTGCCAATTATAGGTTTCTCGGGCGGTCCTCTGACCATAGCCTCGTATCTCACACTGGGGCACCCTGACAGAGACCTGTCTGCAACCAGAACCCTCCTTTACCAAGAAGACAAGTCTATGATAGAACTCATGCAAATGATAAGGGAAATGGTCATTTCAAATTGCAAAGAGCAGGTCAAATCCGGAGCAGATGCCATTCAAATTTTTGACAGCTGGGCGGGTTTCCTGCCTCCTTCATTCTTACCCTGGTACAGGGAAAAGTTTCTCACTGAGATAGCAGCAGAACTATCTGGAATAACGAAGACTATTTATTTCAGCACACAGACTGCTGGAGTGATTGAGGAATTATCCAAAGCCGGATTTGATTATCTCAGCCTGGACTGGAGAGTCAACCTTCCCCTGGTATCCATCAAACTCGATTCAGGCATCGGCCTTCAGGGAAACCTTGATCCAGTCATGGTTTCCAGGGCTCCGAATCTGGCAATCAGCGAATCACGTAAACTATCAGAATTGATGAATGGGAAGAGTAACTACATTTTCAATCTCGGGCATGGGGTGCTTCCGGATACCGACCCTGAGACACTAAAGGAAATTGTAAGAACTGTGCACCAATCAGGGAGAAACAGATGATCACAGTTATTTTAATGGCTTACGGGAGCCCTACAAGGATGGAGGATGTCCTCCCCTACCTGGAGGGAATCTACGAAGGAAGGCCCGTACCTGAGTACGCACTGAAGGAAAATAAGGAGAAATATGCAATGGCAAATGGCATCTCCCCGTCAAATGCCATAGTAGACAATATAGTTGAAAAACTCAAAATGGGGCTTTCCAAATATGGGGAGTTCGAGGTAATTCTTGGCAACAAACACTGGAAACCTTCCCTTAAGGATGCACTCCTTATGGCAAAGCGCTCTGCTTCAGAGAAAATTATAGCAGTTCCCCTCTTCCCATTCCAGTCGACCAATGTTAAAAACTCTTATTTGGAACCATCGCTGGATGCAATGAAGGAAATGTCTTACAAAGCAGAAATGAGCATGGTGAACGGGTTTGATCTTGAATTGTTGTCAGAGGTCTGGTCAAGCCTGATGAGGCAATACCCAATTGATGAGGCGACGGCGCTCCTTTTTGATGCGCATAGCCTCCCTCTTTTCAGGGGTACTGAAAATGCATATGACGGCGACTTCAGAAAGGCGTCGGAGCTGATTGCTTCCAGGTTTGGCGTGAAAGAGTACTTTGTAGGGTACCAGAGCCGGGGGAAATATGGGAACGCCTGGCTTGAACCGTCAATCTACGATTTGCTTGGCAGGATAAGGGAAAGAGGATATAGTGAAGTACTGGCTGTCCCCATAGGCTTCATCTATGAGCATCTTGAGATCCTCTACGATCTTGATCATGAGTTTGGAAGCAAAGTGAAGGATGAAGGCCTCATATACGTAAGGTCTGAACTTCCCAATGATTCCAGACAGATGGTTTCATTATTGCAGCACCATATACTGAGAGAAGCAGGAGTTTCAAATGAATAACCTTAACGCATTTGCATATGATGTAAACGATTTCCTGAAGACAGTATCCAAGAAAGCAACTGAAAGCGACATCACACTTCACAATAGGAAGGATGGGGAAAACGTGTACACTTTCCTCACCCCGACGCGCTTTCCGGACAAGGTGTCTGCGCTTACAGACTGCATTTACCCTTCCGACCTTGCACTTGTGAACGGCAACACTCTCACAAGGGAACTGGGCGAAGTCATCATCGCACTGGATCTTATGGGATTAAAACGCGGATATTTCTTTGTGGATGACGAAAGCAAGATTGACCAGCTGAAACCTATAATTTCTAAAACTTCCCTTAAGGATTACAAGTTCTACTCAGGAAACCATATGGAGTTCCTCGATATTCTTTCCAAGGAAAAGCACGTCCCAAGGTTTAGCAAGCCCACAGTAATAGTAGATCATTTCTTCAAGGTCAAGAGCGTTGGAACAGTTGCCCTTGGCTTTGTGCTTGGAGGAAAAGTGGAGAGGCATCAGAAACTCATGTGCTCTTACGTCAACAAGGAGGCACAGATAAGGTCAATACAGGTGCAGGATGAGGACCAGGAAACAGTAGAAAGTGGAACGAGGGTCGGCCTTGCCCTGAAAAACATCGACGCAGAGGAGATCGAAAGGGGGATGTTCCTGACAGAAGGGTCATTCGAATATCTCACTGAATTCCAAGGTAAATTTGAATTCCACCCGGCAGTAAAAGCAACCGATGACGCCAGCTTTGAGATTTTTGTCTCTGATCAGATGAGATACCAGAGGGGTGTTGCAGACAGAGGCAAATTTACACTTGAGAAACCCATTGTTAAATTAAAAAATGAACTCGTGGTGGCAACGCCAAACAAGACCCCAAGAATTCAGGGAAAAATCAGGATATCCTGAATTTCCTCATTTTCTCTTCCATCATATGTCTTGAACCTATATCATGCCTGATGTAGTAATCGCCCTTGATGCGGTTCAGGTTCTGATCCACCATTTCAGAGGCTTCCTCTATTGTGGGGGCAATTCCCACAAGGGCCAGGGAACGTGAAGTGGACATTTCCACTTTTTCCTTTGTGCCTGAAACCGCTGCATAATAGAGCATTATATCCTTTGGCATCGACTTCAGGTCAACTGAAAGGCTTCCTGGCACGGGGTCAGTCCCATAACCTTTTGGAACAACATACTTTAGCACGCTTGCTTGTTCCAGGAATGAGAAATTCAACTTGAGGTTGCCTTCTGCTATGGAATAGAGGAGCTCCACAAAATTCCCCTCGAAGAGGCTTAGGATGTTCATGCTTTCAGGGTCGGCAAATCTGGCATTTACCTCCACCACTTTTGGCCCCTCTGCTGTTTCCATGAACTGACCGTACATAACACCCTTGAACGGGTTTCCATCCTTCTTCATTGAAACAACAATTTGCTGCATCACTGAAAGCGCGAAATCATAGCTTCTCCTTGGAATAAAAGGCAAGAGCCCATTACTGTCGGTAATTGATCCCATTCCTCCGGTGTTTGGCCCTTCATCATTCTCGTAGGCCCTTTTGAAATCCTGGGCAAGCGGGGTAGCGGCAATCCTGCTGCCGTCTGTAAACACCTGAAGGGAGAACTCTTCACCGGTTATTCTTTCTTCAAGAAGAACCTGGCCATCATGATCAAGAACCTGCGTTGCATATGAAAGGGCCTCTGCAGCATTGCGCAGTTGAACACCCATGACCTTTACGCCCTTACCGCCGGTAAGTCCAATTGGCTTTACAGCAAATTCCCTTGTCTCATGGGAGAGGAACGATTGAAGGTCCCCTTTATCCCTGAATAATCTTGAAAATATATTCCCGGCGATTTTATGCCGTGTAAGAAGGTCTCTCATGAATGATTTTGAAGTCTCAAGTCTCGCTGCATCCATTGTAGGAGAAGCCACCATTATGCCCTTCTTTGACAACTCATTCTCTAGAGGGGTGGCCAGGACCGGATCTGGGCCTATGAAGGCTAGTTCAATACCCTTGCTGACAGCAAAATCTACGATTCTTGTATAGTCAAGTTCGTCTACTATTAGGTGTTCTCTGCTGAGTCCAAGGATAGAGGGGTTTCGGTTCTTCAGTGCACTGAACAGTTCTCCTCCGCTCTCAACAATTTTCCTGGCAACTGCATCTTCCCTGCCTCCGCCCCCGACAAGCAGTATTTTACTCACTGCTCTCCGTCTCCTCTGTGTTCTTTGACCTGGCCTCCAGTTCATTCTTGTTTATATTGAAATACCTGTAAAATTCCCTTGTAACACTGTAAAGCTCAGTATTTCTGTACTTCTTAGCGGAAAGGAATTTCCTGCGCACAAGGCCTTCCAGTGGGGTTCTTGACCTGTCGCCGAAGTGCTGCACTATGTCTCCCCTCATGCACTGGGAATTGGCAGCTACGAAGCCAAGTATCTTGAGTTCCAGGTTTGATATTTCCCTTTTGGAGACAGGTGTCACCATTTCAGAGAACTCATTCTTAAGCTGCATCTTATACCTGATTCCGCTCCTCACGATATCCAGTGATGTCGGACGCTTTCTGTAGTCCTTCACCAATGCCTTGAGCGCCTTGACAACTTCATCCTTGCTTTCATTGAGGACCGTTGCTATGTCTGCGATGGAAAGGGGGTTCTCAGACGCATACAGAATTGCCTCAACCTTTTCCTCAAGGCTCATGATCTGTGATCTGATCAACATATATGTTAAGTTCGCTACAAGAAGGCAACTGTTTGCAGGTCAGTGATAGAACATATTAATGTATGATCCGCATATTCCAGTTCAATGGGTAGCGAACAACAGTTCGGCAAAAACCTGGAAGGCACACCTGCGGGTTCATCAGGCACGAGCCTTGCAAAGATGCACAGACCTTTCAGCCTGTTCTATATATGGTTCGCTGCCAACCTCACCATAGGGGACTTCGCAATAGGATTCATACCAATCTCACTTGGCCAGCCTCTCAACCTTACAATTCTTGCTCTGGTAATTGGAAACGTAACAGGCGGCTCTCTTCTTGGTGTAATGAGTGTGATTGGGGTTATGGCGAGAAAAAGCCAGATGGAACTGAGTCATGGGCCATTCGGAAGATTTGGCTCATCAGTGATGGCTCTGCTTCAATGGGGCAACACGCTCGGCTGGTTAACGGTGAATCTTGTGCTTGCATCCTTCGCCCTTGAACTCATCATCAAGGGGACCTTTTATGTCATATTGCTTCTCATAGTAGCTGCAATCGTTCTAGTGCTAGCGTATTACGGCCACGAGGCTATCAGGCGTTTTGAACTGGCCATGTCCGTAGTTCTTGGCATTCTGTTCCTAGTGATCAGCATCAGATCCATCTTGGATTTGCAAGGTGGCATTCCGTATGTGTCATCTCCCGTGATTCCTGTATTCGCCGGCTTTGGGATTACGCTTGCAGCATCCTTCTCATACATAATGGCATGGGGGCCATACGCCTCAGATTATTCCAGGTTTGTTGGAGGCAAGAAGGAAAAGTCAAGTTCTTTCCTGTATGCTTTCCTTGGCGGTGCAATTGCTTCCTTCTGGATAGAATTGCTCGGCATGCTGGTTGCAATCTACACTTCAAATGCCATCTCAAATCCGGCATCGGCCCTTGCAGACTATATGGGGCAGTACTTCATAGCCGGTATGGTGGCTCTATTCCTCGGAGGGATCGCGGCCAACGCCATCAATCTATATTCAAACGGGCTCTCTTTCAACACTGCAATCAACAGGAAGGGTCGGACTATGCCAATTCTGCTTGGAACTGCAATATCCGTTTCCCTCGGAATCATAGGATATGGGGCTTTCTATAGCTTCTATGAGGATTTCCTTTTTATTCTTGACTACTGGATAACTCCCTGGCTCGGAGTGCTCTTCGCACATTATTTCATCATCAATCCAGGACTAAAGGGGTCAGGTAGGTCTCCAAAGCTATATTCCGGTGCCATTGCTTATGCTGCGGCCATTCTCATATCAATTCCGTTCATGTACCCTCCTGCCTATTTCCAGGGTCCCATCGGGTCAATTCTTAACGGCGTGGACATAAGCTATTTCATCTCGTTTGGTTTGGCCGTGCTCTTCTACACAGTCCTGAACAGATTTGCTTTGAGGCTGCAGAAAGAACATTTAGCACCAGTTACTTAGGGTGTTGATGGCAACTCTAAGCGACAGGGAGATCATTTCTCTATCAGGCAAAGGGCAGCTCATAGCAGAGGAATTCAGGGTTGAGTCAGTAACACCCAATGGTTATGATCTGAGGGCTGCAGTACTGAGTCTTGACGGAAAAGAAATGGAAAATGGCTCCATACCCTCTGGCAGACATTTTCTAGTGGCAACAATGGAATACCTCAAACTCCCGGAAGATGTCATGGGGCAGATCTGGGTCAGGTCTTCATATGCAAGGCGGGGTGTCATAGGTTCATTTGGAGCAGTAGACGCGGGATATCATGGAACATTGACCCTTTCATTCTTCAACTCCGGCACTGATGAACTTAAGATTAACAGGGGAGACAGAATTGCCCAGATCGTCTTTCACAGGATGGAATCCCTCCCTGAGAAGAGTTATTCACAGAGGTCGGGAAATTATCAGGGATCTAGAGGGATAACGGTTAAAGGGGGTAATTGATATCTATATAGGTAAGGGTATGTTAGGAGCCGTTAAGTTCAGCGTTTCTGCAGACACTTCCGCATCCTCCGAAGAAATTATAGATGTTCTTTCGCAATGGAAAAACCTGCCGCAATTCTGGCACGGAATGAGAGAGATCTCGGAGACCAGAGGGGGCATGTTCAAGGTACGGTTTGCCTTCCCCGGGGAGGGAAAGATGTCATACTTCTGCGACCAGGAATCCATGTACTGCACTGAAAACTACCACAGTGGCCCCTTCACTGGATTCAAGAGAATTGAAATCTCCCAATTCAGGGATGGTTCCAGGATCACGGTGAAATGGGACATACACCTTTCCATGAAGTTTGTTATTTTCAAGAGGCTTATGACCAGACATTTCCAGCAGGGAACAGAAAACGCCCTGTCAAGAATTATCCAGGAAGCAGAATCCAGAATCAAGGTATCACAGTGATTAACCTGATTCGTGCCTTACGGGGATTTCGTACTCCATCAGTTCTTTGCTTGCAACAGATTGAGGGTATATCTCCAGTGCTTCATTAATCAGGCTTTCAATGCTTTCATACCTAGGGCTGTAATGGTACAGAAAGAACTTCCCTACTCCAGCTTTTTTAGCAATTTCCGCCGCCTGCCTAGCAGAAGTGTGGCCGAACTCGTTTACCTTTGGCTCCAGTGTTGAATCTGTGGAAGTTTCGTGGATCAGGACATCAACCCCCCGTGCGAACTCCACCATGGTATCCATTGGCCTTGTGTCGCCTGTATATACGATTCTTCTCCCCTTCCTGATGCCTCCTGAAACCTGATCCAGCGTGTACGTTTTGCCATCAAGCTCCAGTATGCCATTGGTCCTCAGTTCCTCCAGCTTCCTGGGTGGAATCCCGAGGTTCTCTGCCTTTTCCCTGTCAATCCTCACCATATCTGGTTCTTCCAGCCTGTAGGACATAGCTGGAACAGTGTGGTCATTCTTCATTGTTGAAATGCGGAACTTTCCGAAATCATAATTCCTGTCTGCTTCCAGTTCCCCAACACGAATCTCAAATTTTGGCCTGTAATACCCGATGTTGAGGGCAGAACTCAGCGTCCGAATGGCACCCTTTGGGCCATAAATATGGAGGGGTTTTTCCCTGTTGTTGAAAGACATGCTCTGCACCATTCCAAGTAGCCCCAGGAAATGGTCACCGTGAAAGTGAGTTATGAATACGTTTTCAATGGCCATGAAAGAGAGGCTGCTCTTCATGAGTTGCTTTTGCGAACCCTCGCCGCAATCAAAGAGGTTTATTATTTCATCAATCTGAACGGCAACTGCAGGAAGGCCGCGTCCGGGGCTAGGCCAGGATCCCCCGGTGCCAATGAATGTAATCTTTATGTTCGAAGCCATTTCTACATAATCAGGCGCTGTTATAAAAGGTTCAACGGAGTCTGCTTCAACCCTCAGAAATTCCACTTTCGCTTGATGGATTCACGGCCAATGATGTTGCGCTCCAGGTCATTTTTAATCCTCTGAACAGCGAAAGGGAGTTCCTCCACTGTACTGATGGGTACATATTTCCTCAGGGTATCCCACAGATCAGTGTCCACATGGCAACCAAAGCCCGACATGTAAATCTGGAGATTTTTCTTAATTTCCACCCCCTTCCTGTCGAAGTCTGTAAGAATGATCACCTCGTCATTTGATTCTGCAACATTCTCTGAAAAATGCACGAGGCTATCCCCCCTGTTCAGGATTATGATGTTGCCTTGAAAATCAAGTGACCTTAGACACTCAAGGTCATTCTTGCCCTCAACGATTATGGGCACATCCTGATTCTTGACCCGGTATTTTTCAAGAGTCTTGAGAACACGATTTTCAGGCATGAATGTTTGACAATCAATCATAAATTTAAACCTGTTGCATCAGTCCCAGTAACGCTTGCTCTTTGCGTAATCCATTTCCCCTGCGAGAATTGCCCTTATGAAGTCATCCTCGTTGTGGTATGTGACTACAAGGAGCCTGGAAGCTGTTTCCGGCCCTATTCCCCTTGCTGCGAGCGCCATGATGGCCTGCATCCCTCTTTCCCTGACAAGGTGTGCGTTCTTGACAAGCCTCTTCCTTATCTTGAGGCCTTCCGGAGTCTCTTCCCTCGCCTCATTAAGGAGGTTTTTCTCGAATGGGGAAAGGGATGCAACCAGGGAACTGCCGCATTGAGGGCATCTTATGGATTTAATATCCCTGATCCTGACAGTTCTGACATACTGGCAGGATGTGCAGAAGAGTGTGACTTCCTCATTGATCAGCCTCTTCTTGACGGCCTCAAGTATGGTTTTTGTGGGCTTGAGCGGAGCAACTCTCTCTGAGTAATGGGAAATGAAAACATCAGAACTTTCTGAAATGTCATCATTCATGACAAATTCCATGGTCTGGTCCTGAACTCTACTGAGATAATGCCTGAGGCTCTCTATATCCATGTAATCAGAAACAAGTTTTCTGATGGAATCGGTATATAGGGGCGTGTCCCGGTAGGAATCAATGATCTTTTCCAATCGAATTCTCCCCATGTCTGCATTGTTGCTAATGACGCCAAATTTCCTGGCTTCATACAGGAAAACAGAATTGAAAAATCTGGATCTCCTGGCAGAACCTGCAATGTATTGCGGAATTTTTTCAGGTTCAATGCTTAGGATGATCCTCCTGACATCCCGGGCAGGTATTCTTCTGGAAGCCCTTACATATATGTGATAGGGAGAATAATCCATCTCAACGCTCTCCCCTGTTATTCCTGCAAGCAGGCTAGAGAAGATCTCGGCAAGGGCGAAATTTCCCCTGGTTCCCAGCATCACCTGGATTATGATTTCACTTCCTTTGCTTTCTATGATTGTCCTGTCCAGTGTGGCTGTGTCCTTTCTGTACCAGTTCTCGAGCTCTTCCCTTGAGTACTCTTCGACAAAGGGAGGAACAATTTTTTTCTCCCTGTTCTCAGAGACTTTGCCTGTTACGTCAATGAGAACAGGGATATCTTCACCAGACCACTTTGGTGCAATAGCTGCAGTGGGAAACGGTTCAACAAGTATCTTCTCCTCTTCAATTCTGATAATTCTCCAGGTGGAGCCTTTAATAACAAAATAACTACCTGCTTCAAGTTCGTTCACAACATAACGCTCATCAAGTGTGCCAATGAACTTCTTATTCACCATGTCAATAACCTTGAAGTTCTTCTCGCCTGGAATCATGGAAATGTTTTCAATGTAGTAATTCAGGACGCCTTTCCTCTTTCCTGCAAAATTATCCTCTTTCCAGAGTTTCCTTGTGGAGACGAGAAAATCAACAACATTGTCATATTCCACCCTGGCAAGGC
>JAKAUW010000095.1 GCA_021817455.1 Thermoplasmata archaeon
CTGACTGTAAAATTTTCCAAGCTGTTCTGAGAAAGAACCGAAACTCTCTCCTGCCACGTTGCCGCAGAAATGGAAGAATGTCACTGGTCCAGGAACAAAGGCTAGCTGGTCTGCGCCCTGGTCAACATGGTAAAGTGGCAGAGGAGGATTATCATGGAGCTCCCTGAATTCCGAAGGGTTCCCATCCAGTGAAAGGATGCCCCTTACTTCAGGCAACCTGAAGAATGTGTTGGTTTCGCCATACCTCGTGAGTGGTCCAAGTTCTATTCCTCCAGACAGGAGGGACATGGGCCTGAAGATATCATACCAGTTGAAGAGAGGGTCTGTGAATGCGGAAATCCTGTTCTCCCTGGCAAGTTTCTGGAAGGCTTCAGTTTCTTCCCTGATAAGGTCTTCAAGTTCCCTTGCTGGCAGGATTTTTCTCTCCCATCTGCCTATCCTTACCCTTAGCTTTTCTGTTTTTGGAAATATCCCATATGTTAACCTAAGTATTTCTGCCATCTATATACTCTCCAAAATCTGTTTTGCAAGTCTGTTATTTCCCAAAGGCATTACATGAATGCCATCAACATACTCCCTTGCTTCATCGTATGCATCCAGTATCAACCTTGTGGAAGTTGCTGCAATATCTTCAGCCTGGTCAAGCTTTTTCAGCGTCTCGTCTGAAAACCTGACCCCCATCTTCTTTATCCCTTCGATCTGGCTCTTCCTTGTCAGGGGCATGAAGCCCGCGGATAGCCTGAAGGAACGGTTTCGTATCCAGTCTTTCTTCAGGTGTTCAGCTTCGTAGATAATCTGGCTAATGAAGAAATTAGAGCCGTTTTCAAGCTTCTTTGCAAGAATCTCCTGCTCCACTTCCCTGTATGGGTTGAATGCTGACCCGATACCGACCTTTGGAAAAGGCTCCTTAAGGAAAGCTTCAGACTGCCTTATTGTGTTGATCGTCTGCAACACATCAATTTCCCTGACTTCCTTTGAGTCAAGCTTCTTGCTTATGGGGTCCCCACCTATGACAAAGAAGTTTCTGATGCCGATTTTTAGGGCTGTGATAACCTGTGAGTGGATGAATAGGCGGTTCTTGTCTCTTGGCGTGAGGTGGGGCATTGCTATGAGATTGTACTCCCTCGCAATGAGGTATGTGGAAATAATGGGGTCGATCCCCGGCATCCCCATGGGATTTTCCGGGGCTGTGACAACATCTGCAACGTCAGATAAGAGCGAGGCTGCCTGCCTGAAATCTTCAATGTCAAGGTTCTTTGACGGCACAACCTCTACGGACTTGACGAATTTCAAATCAGTAATGCTTGAAGTTTCCATATGCAGCATTTGCTCATAATGAACAACTTCAAAATGATTAATGATAAAAAAATTACTCCCAATAATAAAAACTTGGGAAATTATACGTCAAATTTGACGCCCTGAGAGAGTGGGACATCCTTCCCGAAGTTCTTTGTAACAGTTTGGCGCCTCATGTATGCTTTCCAGGAATCTGTTCCGCTCTCCCTTCCATAGCCTGTTTCCTTTTCTCCACCAAAGGCACCGCCTATTTCGGCTCCAGCTGTGCTTGTATTGACGTTTGCAATACCGCAGTCAGAACCCCTTGCAGACAGGAACTCCTCTTCTTCTCCAATATCGGTTGTGAAAATTGCAGAAGACAGGCCCTGTGGAACATCGTTGTGCATATTCAGCGCCTCTTCAAAGGAGTGGTACTTGAACACGTAAAGGAGCGGCCCGAAAGTCTCAACCTTGATTATTGGCATATCCTGATTCGCCTCAACAATCGTCGGTGAAACATAATTGCCTTCCTCGAGGCCCTGAATTTTCAAAGCTTCACCGTGCTGAATAACTTTCCCACCCTGCTTTCTTGCCGTCTGTATGGCTTCCAGATATGTTTTTACAGCTTTCCTGTCGATCAGGGGCCCAACCAGCACGCCAGGTTCATTTGGGTTCCCGATTTTGACACCGGAATATACTTTCTTCAACTTTCCAAGAAACTCATCATAGATAGAGTCCTGGATGATTACTCGTCGTGTGCTTGTGCATCTCTGCCCTGCAGTTGCCAGCGCTCCGAAAGCCACACCCTTCAGGGCCACATTCATGTCACTTTTCTCTGAAACGATGGCCGCGTTGTTTCCTCCGAGTTCCAGGATCGATCTCCCCATCCTGGCCGAGACCTTCTGGTAAAGGCTCCTTCCAGTATTTGTAGATCCGGTAAAAGAGACCAGGGGAATTCCAGGTTCGTTTGACATCCACTCTCCTCCATCATTTCCTCTGCTGACCATGAGGCTGAAAATCTGCGGTCCCCCAAGATCACTGAGTGCTTCGGAAACTGCATGCATTACGCCAGTGGCTACGAGAGCGGCCTTTGTCGATGGTTTCCAGATCGCGGTATCGCCACACACTGCTGCAATCATGGCATTCCATGACCAGACAGCGGCTGGGAAGTTGAACGCGCTTATGATACCTACCGGGCCAAGCGGCACCCATTGCTCATAAAGCCTGTGATATGGCCTCTCGCTCCCCATGGTCAGTCCATAAAGCTGCCTTGAAAGGCCTGAAGCAAAATATGCAACATCTATCATTTCCTGTATTTCGCCTTCCCCTTCTGATGGAGTTTTCCCGACTTCCAATGTTACCAGGGCGCCAAGTTCCTTCTTCTTCCTTACGAGAAGGTCGCCAAGGGATCTTATTATCTCACCTCTCCGGGGAGCTGTATATTCTCGCCATTCCTCGAAAGTCTTCCTGGAATTGCGTACAATAGAATCAAAATCTTCCCTATTTGCCAGTGTCAGATCAGCGATGTGCTTTCCATCAACGGGGCTTGTGGATTTGTATATATCCCTTCCCTTAAGATCCTTCCATTTCCCGTCGAATATTCCTGAATTCAGTCCTTTCAAACCCAATGTGTTCAGGGTGTCCTCCCTGAAACTGTCAAAATTCTTTCCGCTCATAACGTAGTAAGGCATGCATACGCAATAGTTTTTCCCATAATTTTTTCAATTTACGGTGTATCACCTGATAATAGGATTAGAATCACCTACATTTGCCCGGGAGCTTTTGCTGAGAACTGTTATGTGGTTCTAGCGCATGGCAGGCATAATAGGTTGATTTTTTGAAGACGCCTGATATGGTCAAGATTTGCCCTAAATGTGCCTCAACCCATGTGCACTGGTTAGCCGGAGGTCTCATCGGGGCAATCTACCGTTGCAATGATTGCGGGTATGAGGGTACTTTCGTACTTGAAGTAAAGCCATCAGACCTTGAGAAGTTCAGGAAGGAAATGAACAGCGACCCGGAAAATCATGAAACTGATTAGCTAAGTTCCTCTATTCTCTCAATGACAATCATGGCGAGTTCCATGAGTAGGTTGAGATCCGGTGATTTTCCGCTATCCTTGAGGGATTCCAGAGCAAGTTGGGAATACCTTTTCGCAACTGAAAATGAATAATCGATTGCCCCAGTTTCGACCATGAGGTTCTTAAGGTTCATGTCAACCTCTTCACTTTCCCCCTCCATTAGTTTTCTCTTAAGCTCTTGCCTCCCTTTTGTATCTGTCTTTCGCAGGGTATGTATAAGGGGGAGAGTGATAGCACTGTGCCTTATGTCCGTGAATGTCGGCTTTCCCAGTTTCCTTGAATCGCCCACTATGTCGAGGATATCGTCAGTTACCTGAAAGGCCATACCCAGGTTGTAGGCAAAATTGCTCAGTGCGTTGGAGATTGCAGTACCGGCTCCTGCGGCTACAGTCGCGCCCATTGCGCATGCTTCGAAAAACCTCGCCGTTTTGTTGCTGATTATCTCCAGGTAAGTCTCTTCGCCTAGGTCGAGGTTTCCAAGGCTGAAAGCCTCCAGTGTCTGTCCTTCAGCGAGTCTGCTTGATGCGTCGGCCATAATTTTTGACACTACTGTGCCATACCTGGACCCAAGTTCATATGCCTTGGCAAAAAGGTAATCGCCCACGACGATTGCATTGGCAACGCCATCGACATTGTTAAGGGTAGGCCTTCCACGCCTGGTTGCAGCGTTGTCTATGATATCATCGTGAATGAGGCTTGCAGTGTGTATAAGTTCGTAACCTGCTGCAAGATCCAGTATATTGGAATATGGTTCTTCACAGCTTATCTCATATGCAAGAATGGTGAGAAGGGGCCTGAATCGCTTTCCACCTGCCTCTATGGTGTACTTTGACATCCTGTACAGTTCTTCCTGGTCTGTGTGGATTGCGAGAAGCAATCTCTCATTGACTTCGTCCACCTTCCCATGCAAACTGATGCTCCAATCCAGGAAGTCTCTCATGTGCTCACTGTACCATGCCCTAATTTAACCTAGTCATTTAATGATTGCCAATTATTTTTTTGTTTATTTTCACCATTGAGGAATTAAAAAAGGAAAATTAGGTGACTTGGCGTAAAACACCACATCATCTTATGAGGGTTATTTCTATGGAAGAAACATTCGAGTCTCCCCTTTCTCCCTGGAGTGTCTCTGTTTCTACCTTTATATTCTGGTATTTTGCGTTTTGAATGAACTTATGACGTGTTATCTCTGCTATGTCGACAGCTTTGCTAATTGCTTTGCCACGGGCCTTTATAGTAATCCTGTCAACGTTGTTGTTGAACTGGGTTACCACAGCTAGTACGTAGTTCATTGTTGGTTTTTTTCCGACGAAAATGACGTTTTCCTCTGCCATGTAGTTCCCTCCTTTTTCCCATAAAAAGTTGATATTTAATTATATCGAATAATGAGGTTTTCAATGTAAGCGTATTATTGTATCTGTGTTTCGAATCCCATCCATTTCCCTGAGTTCATCCACAATCTTGTTCAGTTCTTCCAGCGATTTGCAGTTTACACGTATCGCAAGGTCAAACCTGCCTGAGAATTCATAAACTTCGTCGAACCTGCCAGTAATGAAATCAAGCAAATCCTTAGCCCTCTTAGGGTCAGTTCGGATGAGGATCATTCCTTCTACGCCCTCATTTCTGAGGACAACGGTGAATTTCTTAATGGCACCTTCGTCAAGAAGCTTCTGGATTCTTTTTCTTATGGTACCTTCAGAGACATTGAGTTCTCTGCCTATATCCGAATTTGAGGTTCTGGCATTGCGCCTCAGAATGTCAATTATTGCCCAGTCTTTCTCATCCAATGTATCAAAATCACTTGCTGGTTAAAATGCCTTCTTCTTCATATTGTTCTGATGGCTCTCCGCCAGTGAGACAATTTCAAGAACACAGGGAATGCTGGCTCTCCCGGTATTTTTATTAAGGCAATTGCAAAATTGCGCAGTTCCGGAAATTGATCTCCGGTAATCCCCAATTGGTTAATCACCTGTAGAGATTTGCCCCTTTCCCATCATCTGGAGGTGACCCTTTTTTAATCAATCCCTTGGGAACCTTCACCATTCTTATGATATTAGTTGCCTGAACCATGTAAATTGGTAATCCTGTGTTCTGGTCATTTCCCCCTTTCATAATTGCAACTATCTCCATCTTAATCTGGATGACCGAACCGTCTTCCAGTTTCACGGTGACCCATCTCGGTTCCTCTTCTGTTTCAAATCCAATAATGTCCCCTTGCGGAGGCATTTGTCCCGGCATCATTGAACCACATAGCCCAAATATGGTTTAAATTATTTGGCAGGCAAGAATAAGGATTTGAGACATATGCGAAGGATTTTATGTAAGGTTTGAAGCCACCACAACGTAGTTTTTCTCACTTTTTTTAAACTCATAGGTTGAATTCCTTATCCCAACCCCCAAACTGAACCAACGACCAGGGATACGCCCCATTAAGGGTCATAGAGCGAACGTTTAGGGCATACCACCTTTCTGAGAAAAAAGTACAAGAATAGCGGGTTATTTATTCTTTGGAAATCTCAAAAAAAGATTTGGAAGTTCAAACAACAACGATCTTTCCATACATCCCATTGGCCGCATGCCCTGGATAAGTGCAAAGATACCAGTAAGTTCCAGGTTCGGAGAAACTATAACTCAGATTGGTGTAGGCATAATTCCCCGAATGAGCAGGTGGCAGGAAGTTCATATTGTTCATCAACCCAGGGCTTTGCATCATACTGCCCATATAGTAATAGGGCGGCCCGGAATGGCTCAGCACAAAATTGTGGTAAGAGTCTGTATCTACGTTAATGACCGTGAATTCCACGGTGATTCCCTGCTTCGCCACTATGGTAGGGTTGATCATCCCAAGAATTTCAAAACTGTACATGCTCGGAGCATTCATTGGTCCCATCATTACTGGGAGGCTCACGGAACTGTTGATATAAATTGTTGAATTGGCATATGAAACATAGACGCCGGGAGAACTTGCATTTAAAGAAGACAGTGCTGTTCCTGTCATGAATCCCGTAGCCTGGCCTTTGTTAGGCCATGACGAACCCCAGATATATGATGCGGAAATTATTACAACCAATACGAGTCCAACCACGGAAATTAAACCAAACAATTTTGGCTTGTTCATCTTGACACCTATTTCCTCAATTTTTCCAGTATTGCATAATATTCCTGCTCAGATATTTCCCCTTTTGCAAATCTCTCTCTGGCAATATCCTCAGCCCTGTAACTGTGAGCATTGCCAAAATGGGTATCTGAGCCTCTGAAAGCGTCAAGAATGAAAATTACAAACACTATCACAAAGATGATTGATATTATCCCTATAACAGGCATTATCAAACCCATGCCATAGTACCCGCCCATCATTCCAAATGGTCCGAATGTTCCGTTTATGTAACTACCACCAAACAAGACCGAGATAATAATTGCAATCGCTGCTATTACGGCGACAAGGCCAACAAGAACCCAGACAAAGTTCTCTACTTTTTTCTCCATGCTTCCAATAAATGCTGAAACAATTCTTAACCAATGGCCGAAACATGTTTCAGCAAACTACCTGAAATTGGTTTCAGAAAGAATTATTTCGTTGGTTACCCCCTTCCTCATTTTTACGATTACTCCCTTGTTTTCCAGCGAAGAAATAGTTCTAGATATTGTAGCCTTAGAGGCCCCTACTGATGAAACTAGGCTGCTCTGCAGCAGTCTGTTATTATTTTTCCTGAGAAGATCTATGATCTCTATTTCAGGCTCCGTGAAATATCTCTCATCATTGTAAACTTTGGTAGCAGTGCCTGAAATAACGTTTCCAGACGTTTTTTCTGGTAAATATTGAGCTTTTGCAGTCTTATTGAGAAGTGATAACGCAGGGATCAATCCTATAAGCCGCCTGATGGAAACGATAGAAACTGTCAGGTTGGTTGCCATAATCCCGAGATAGAGGAAGAAGAAACTCTCATGTACACTTCCCTCCAAATAGATGACAACAAGAAAGACAGAGGTTGTAACAACGATGATAATGAACGATAGCATCAGCGATATCCCGTAGAATAAAGCGTTATGCAGCCCACCCTTCTTCCCATTCGACTCTGCAGTCATAGCATTAAAGCCCTCCAGGGATTGCCACATTATTCAAGTGAAACCCCATAATGTGAAGTTACAAATGTCCATCCGGTGGATCAATTTTTAATAAACATCAGAATTATAAGTACATGATAGCTTAGATTTTCAAAGAGCGATAACTTTTGAAAATAATTAAATTGGGGGTTGATTCATTTTGCTGTCCTCTTCTCCTTGCCAGTTAAGTAGCAGAGTAAGCGCAACCTTTATGTCAAAGGCTTGCCCTCATCGAGTTGAAAATAGAAACCGCGTCAATTATCTCCTGGATAACTGCACCTTCTGATGGGAAAATGTAACCCATTGCAGCGATTATCATGAAAGCAACGCTCATGAAAATACCGAAAGTAATACTCTGCATTGCAATTCTTAGAGTCCTTCTTCCAATTTGGACTGCATCCCCAACTTTTGTCACATCATCTATTGTAAGAATAACATGGGCAGTTTCCGCAGATATGTCTGCACCTCTGGCT
>JAKAUW010000066.1 GCA_021817455.1 Thermoplasmata archaeon
CTATGGCAAGAATTTTCAATCTCGCAGCGGAAAGATCCTGCCTCCATTCCCTGCCTCTGGCTGCATCAGACCAGAACCACTCTGAGTGCTTCAGGACTGTTTGGACGAAATCAGCTGGAGGCACACCTCCCAGAGAGGAGGAGTAAGTTTCAGAAACATTGCTCCAGCACTTCTCCTTCAACGATTCAAATGCCAGTATGGTATCGTCCAGGTCAAGCAATATTGCCCTTGGTGCTGTCAGTTCCATTCTCTACAGTGTAAGGAACTTTTTCCGGGATTTAATCCTTCTCCACTCAAACCGTGGACCGGCAGGAAGGAAGCAGAAGTGCATGTATTTGCAGGAACACCAGAACTGGACAGATGATTTTATAACCACTGGCAAATTGCAATTTCCATGGCAAAGCCCTCCAATGCTGATACAAGAAGAGAACTATCTCAGAAAGAGCGGGATGAATTGATGAGTATACTTGCTGCCCGCTTCAATTCTTATCCAAATCGGCATAAGGGGCTTGATTGGAAAAAGATACAGGAAAGGCTACTGGCTAATCCTCAGAAGCTCTGGTCGCTCCACCAGATGGAGTCGACTGGGGGTGAGCCGGACGTAGCAGGATTCGATGAAAAACCTGGGGAGTATATTTTTTTTGACTGCTCCGCAGAAACCCCCAAAGACAGGCGCAGCCTCTGTTATGACCGGAAGGCGCTAGAATCGAGGAAGGAATTCAAGCCCAGAAACAGTGCAGTGGACGCTGCTTCCTCAATGGGAGTAGATCTCATGAATGAAAAACAGTACATGGAGATGCAGACACTTGGCAAATTCGATACCAGGACCTCAAGCTGGCTCAAGACCCCTCCTGAAATAAGGGAACTTGGAGGAGCAATATTCGGAGACAGAAGGTACAACCATGTGTTCATTTACCACAATGGTGCCGAGTCATATTATTCAGGCAGAGGTTTTCGGGGCGTCCTCAGAGTATAGACCACGAATCGCTCAATGCCTGTTAATGTGCAAAGGCTCACACCCATTGCGATATATCAACTTCCTTAGCTATGGCACCTTTAAGTGCTCTACTCAAATATTCTTCCCATTATTACGAATTCCTCCCCGTTCTCAGAGAACCTCACATGCTCCGCCATTGGAGTCCAGCCCATCTTTGAGTAAAAGCAAATGGCCGGTTCATTTCCCATTTGGGTGGACAACAAAGCGCGTTTATTTTCGATTCCGGAGAACAGTTCACTGTAGAGAATGGTAGCTATGCCTCTCCTCCTGTACTCCTTCTTTACAGCTATTTCCACCAGTTCGAAGTAACCATTGAGCCACATTTTCCTTTGCCTTTCGTCCAGGACCTGTTCCACTTGGTCGTACCACCACTGGCCATGTTCACCGTAATAACCGTACGCAAAACCCGCCAGGTGTTCCCGGTTTATATATGCAAGGGCGCATTTGTAGCCTTTTCGGGATGAATGCAAGAGGAGTGAATCCCTAATGTGCCGGAGCCTCTCTTTCTGTGAAGATTCATTGCTGGAATGGAAGATACTATCGTACACCCTGGCGATTTCATTGAGCGTATTCTCGTCCAGCAGGTTGCATGAAGAAACCGTCGGATCCATTTGTACCATAAACAAAAGAAATTCTATCCTTAATTTTTTGGTAAGCATGCCAGACTGGAAGTTCCAAGTACGATGCAACCCCATCACTTCTTTGCGGCGCTTTAAACATGCGGGGTAGCAGCCTGATGTTTTTCATTACGGAAAATCCGTACAGCTAAACTTCCGAGGAAAAATTAGCCAACTTTATGAATGAGATTCCATTGTTTATTCATGGCGATTGATTTTGATCTGTCAGAAACCGTAAGTGCCCCTAAGGAGCGGGTCATGGCCCACTTCATCGGAGTTGAGGACATGCCGAAATACCATCCCAAGATGGCAAGAAAGGTGGAAGTCTTGGAGAAAAGCGACAGTGCAATAAAGTACAGGCTAGAAACCAAGGTAATGCTCAAGAAAATGGAATCTGTGAACAGCATGTCCATAGACAGGGCAGCGGGGACCCTGGTTACAGAAACGCTCGAGGGGGACGGAAAAGGCAGCAAGATAACAATGGCTTTCACTGAGAAAGAAGGCAAGACGGATATAAGCATGAAAGCATCAATTGAACTTGGAGTACTGGGCTCGCTTGGGAAGGGAATGGCAGCCTCCATGTGGAAAGAAGCCATGGAACAGGCGAAAACTGTTCTCGAGAAGAAGTAGCCTTATTCCCTCTTCAATATAAAGCCGAAGCAAAAGTCACTTCCAGCTTGTAAGAATTTCTTCCCGTTTGAATGTAGCCCTGCTTATGAAGAACATCACCACTGCCATCACCAGCAATGCTGCCGATATGATCAGGATGTTCAAGTCACTAACAAGGGATACAATTCCAAGTTCCCCAAGTACATAAAGTATAAAAAAAGGCACTGCTGTGAGGACTCCCAGCTGATAAGCAGTCTGTGCGCTGTTTACTTTTGCTGAAACAAAGACGCTGAAGCTTATTGCATACAGGCATGCCAGTGGAACGGCAATGAGAACTATAATGCCAAAACTCTGGTTAGGGTAGTAATAGTACCCAAGGGAAGCCGATGAAAAGGCATCTGCCATGATCATGAAAATGGCTGTTCCCAGCCAAATGGCAATTAAGACAGGTATGAACACGCCTATATACTTGCCAAGCAGGATCTCTTCATCGCTTGTTGGTGTAGCAAGAAGTGGCTCTATACTCCTCTCCAACTTTTCCCCAACAATGCTGTAAGATGAAATGTATAGAGGGAGCACAACTGACAAAAGAACGAAAAAGTAGGCAAATGCCCCAAGAAGGTCCACCACAACTGACGACTGTGCCCCCTTCTTAGTAATGACATACTCAAGGATGGCAGGGAGTCCTATTCCCAGCAACACCGGGATGACTAGCAGTCCTCCTACAAGAGATTTCCTCCTCCTGAGGATCTTCATGTCCTTCCTCGCCAGAGCCCATGATTTCCAAAGCCTCAATTTTGACCCCTCCTCATTATACTAAGATAAACGTCCTCAAGGGAAACACCCTCAAGGGAAACACCCTCTTCTTTCACAGATTTTATCTGGCCTCCTGCACCTGAAATGGCACTAACCACTGAGGGGGTATCCCTGTCTGGGTCCTCCAATTCAATTCGGATAGTATTGCCCTCCACCGTGACCCTCTTCGGATTCCTGGATTCAACTGCATTGAGTATACTGTCGTTCAAGGATGCAAGTACGATGGCAGTCACCTTTCTTGCAAACGCGTTTTCAAGGTTCTTTGTTGTGTCAACAGCAATGAGTTTCGTCTTCAGTATACCGATCCTGTCGCAGGTCCTCTGTGCTTCGTCGAGATTATGCGTATTAAGGAATATGGTCCTTCCTTCACCCTTTAGCTTCAGGATCAAATCCCTGATGACCTTAGATGCCTCAGGATCAAGATTGGCCGTGGGTTCATCAAAGAAAAGGATCTGAGGATCATGGATTAGTGCCCTAGCCACTGCGACCTTCTGTTTCATACCCTTTGAGAATGATACGACTCTCCTGTCCCTCTGGTCCCAGAGGTCAAGCATCTCTAGGTATTCCTTTATGTTGCCTTTAACCAGGTCTCTGGGAGCTTCGTACATCTGCCCATAGAACTCCAGGTTCTCATAGGCGGTCAGTGTTTCATAAAGACCAACATTGTCATGCACAATACCAATCATCTTCCTGATTTTCATGGTCTCGCTCCTGTGTGAAATATCAAGGTCACCGAGTTTTGCCGTTCCACTCGTCCTGGAAATAAGGCAGCATAGCATCCTCACAGTTGTGGTTTTCCCTGCTCCGTTGGGGCCAAGCAGCCCAAAGACTTCACCCTCATCTACAGAAAATGTCAACGAATCAACTGCAGTTATCTGCCCAAACTTCTTTGTTAGACCTGAAACTTCAATCATCGGCATATAATGTACCTCTTGGCGCTTGGGCTCTTACCTTGTGTTTGTATTTAAAATACGTCATACGTAGAATTTAGGGAAGGTGATAGGAAAGATCTAATGCGAAGGCCAATTGGTAAAACAATAAACCACTCGCAGCAGGCAATCTTTTTTGCCTTGCTGGGCATAGCAGAACAACGGCTGATCAGAGCATAACCAGTGGAAAGCTTTTCAACAGGGTCCTTTCGATCATCTCCCTGAACCATTTCATCAACGACGGGTCAACATTCCTTATCTCATCGCTCTTCCCTGCAATGCAGATCGCATTCAGGTTTTCCACCTATTACATTGGAATCCTTGTGGCCCTCGGCTATGTGATAAACGTGGTCTTTCAGCCAATTACGGGGAGGGCAGCGCAAAAATTCGACCCGGGGGTTCTACTGCCCATAGGAATTTCCACGATGGCTGCTTCAATGATCCTCTTCGCAATTTCCGACACATTTGCAATGATGGGTGTTTCCATAGTCATAATGAGGCTTGGATCAAGCTTTTTCCACCCAATCGGCGCAAATGCAATATCCGTCAATTATTCCGGAAACAGGCTGGATACAGCCATGGGCATTGAAAGTGCGTTCGGGAACCTGGGCATCGTGTTTTCCTTTGCCCTGTCCGCGCCACTCTACCTGATGTTCGGGTGGTCCGGACCATTCTATATTTATGCCATCCTGCAGGTTGCCACTGTTGCAATTACGATACCAGCAATTGGCAGGCGTCTCATGATTGCTGGGAACAGTAGGCCTGAAGAAGCTGACAATGAAAACCAGGATACCGGAAAAATGGTTGAGCCTCACGGCACAAATGCAAGGAGAAAATACCTGCTTTACATTCCGCTCTTCTTTGTTGTTACTGCATTCATTTCAGGGGGGAGCAACTCTATATTCGGGAATTTCGGAAACCTGCTACTCTACCATAACGGATTTCCAATTTCGATCTCCAATGACCTTATTGCAATATGGGTTGCATTTGCCTTTCTGGGCGCAGTAGCCACTGGAAGGCTTACAGGCATGCTATCAAGGATGGGGATCCTTGCTGTTTCCTATCTGCTGTCCGGAGCCAGTGCGCTTGGTTTCGCAGTGTTCTCTGGAAATATGTTATTGTCTGCAGCCATGCTTTCGATCAATGGCTTCTTCCTGGCAATAAAGTATCCGGCAACATACTCAGAGCTTTCTGATGTTGCATCCATGGAGGGAAACACCGGCCCGTCTTTCGGAATGCTATTTTCCAGCCAGATAATAGGCGCCTCAATATTCGGCTATCTCAGCGGCTATTTCTCAGGGCTTTTTGGGCTAGCCTCAATTTTTGAACTCGCTTCTGTACTTCTTTTGCTGTCTGTAGGGATTGTATTCATCTGGAAGATGAGGTTCCGGCCGCGGAGCCTATCCCAGTGAACAGGGAAATCAATGCAAACAGGCAGTCAATAATAAATTAACTGAATTCAGCCAGTGTCAGTTCCAAATACTCTATCTCCATAACAATTCCAATATGGGGTCCAATACAGTTGTTAACAGGCACAAGGAGAGAGGTAGGTACGACACTGGCACTATATATGGGATACTTGACGGGTCTCTGATCTGCCACGTTGCTTTCTCCATTGATGGTTTGCCGTACAACATGCCCATGATCCCTGTCAGGATCGATAATACGCTATATCTGCACACTTCAGCCAGGAGCCGTTTTTATGAGACGCTCTCCAAAGGAACCGATGTATGCATTGCTGCAACGCTTCTTGATGGGCTTGTCCTTGCAAAGAGTGCATACAATTCCTCCATGAATTACAGGTCAACCATGGTGTTTGGAAAACTGGCTCCAGTAACAGATCCAGAAGAGAAGCTTAAAGCAGCACACCAACTGACTGAGAAAATTGCCGGGGGAAGATGGGCAGATTGCAGGCAACCCTCTGAGAGCGAGCTCAGGGCAACGGGATTCCTGAAAATCCCCATAGCTACCTTTTCCTCCAAGGTAAGGGAGGGGCCTCCCACAGACAACCCGGAAGACCTGTCCTTAGGGTACTGGTCTGGCGTGATTCCTTTATGTATTTCCAGGGGTGAACCAGTGACATCTCCAAATGATGAGGGGAGAACTACCCTTCCTGAGTATCTGCAGGATTAATGCGTGTTAGCTGCAGGGAGACTTGAAGCAGTTCTTGGCCATATGCAGCATTCAAGTCCGGGATCACTGGTTAGAGTGTAAGTACAGGGTCAGGTATGGCTCCACTGCCTGAATCAGCTTGTTCCTTGCCTTGTTGAGATGTTCCTGCATGGTGGATTTGGACAGGCCATGAATCCTAGCAAGTTCTTCCACCATTGTTCTTCTGGGCGATGAAAACATGCCCATGCTCACAGCCTCCCTGAGGTACAGGGCCTGTTTTCCAGAGAGTTCCCCAAACAGGTCTTTCAGTGAGATGCTGTAGACATCCCTGAGAGAATCAGGGTCGATCCTCTTCTTTCTTTCAATTGTAGCCTTCCCTGACCTGGAAACTTCCTGGAAGAATGCATCGAGGTCCACTCCAGAGAAGGAAATCAGTCTCAGCTTCTCCTCCCCGTTAGCATAGACTGCAGGCGCTTCCCAGAGGAGGTTCATGGATTCAGCCAGCCTTATGCTGGAATTTACGGTGTTGCACCTGCAAGAGATTCCTGCTGAAACATGATTTTCCATTCTGTCAGAGGTTACAATCTGGCTGTCAATGCTCTCCGTTATCTCTTTCAGGCGTTCTGTGGCTCTTTTTACTATGTGGTTATCCCCATACACTTCCACATAATCTATAACTGAACTGCACCACCTGAACATGGTGATCTGTGGAAATTCGGCAGAGAGCTGGCAGAACGGGGTAGAATTGACCAATCTGAGTTCCACTTCTTCCATAGTACCATTCTAGAACGGTATCAAATATATCATCCTTCCCTTAATCATATGTTGATAGAAATGGCAGAACTAATAGTAGAACATGAATGGAAGAGCAGGAATGCAGAAAGTGTCATGAAAGTTGTAGGGGATATCATAGGCATGCAGAAGGGCGGTTCGCTTCCCAAGGGCTTTAACCTCAAGTCTGTTGTCGTACTAAACGGGGAGAACAGGGCCATATGCAACTGGGATGCACCTGATGCAAATTCCCTGAAGGAACTCATTGGAAAAGTCAATCCCCCAACGAAGCACAGGGTATTCGAAGCTAACAGGGCTCTGTAACTGCCCTGACATATATTTGGAAAGAGAACATGGAAGGCACATCTTACTATATGGAAGGTGAGGAAAGGTTCGGATCCTGTTCCTCCAGAATTTATTCGCACTTCTCTGGGTTGCACTACTGGAAATACTACAGGGCTATCGTCAGGGAAGTGCTGAAACTCCAGCCTGAATCTGTGCTAGACGTTGGTTGCGGGCCGGGAGACATCCTTGCTCACATTGCTGCTGAAAGTGAATCAGTGCGCCTCTATGGAGTGGATCCATCTCGTGGCATGGTAAAGGCAGCAAGGAAAAAATTTGATAGGGGAGGCCTAGCCGGCAGGGTAACCATTGAACCTGGAAGCAGCAGGGACATCCCTTTCACTCTCGAAAAATTTGATCTAATCATATCATCCATATCCTTTCACCACTGGAAGGAACGAAAATCATCACTGGAGAATCTTTCAAGGTACCTGAAGGAAAATGGAAGGATCATAATATTTGACCTTGACAGGGAACAATGGCCAGGAAAACTTCCATTATTCAGGAACCATACCTTAAAAGAGACAGAGGATGGGGAGTTTGAGGTCCAGGGGTTCAATACAGTGATGTCCAAATTGGATGGGTCTGGCCTGTTAACTCTTGTCCTGACCAGGAAAGAAGGCATTTCACCATAACCCCACGATTTCTGGAATTTTCTGAATAACACAGTGTTATGTGTTCAGGCTCATGGTGGTATT
>JAKAUW010000002.1 GCA_021817455.1 Thermoplasmata archaeon
GATCTTTTCCTTGGCAGGAAGCCGACAATGGTAGTCGCATCTTTTCTCTATGTAGTGGTCTCCTCGGCACTATTCCTTGCCGATGTTCTTCACGGCAGCCCCATCATTATATCCGCCCTGTTTGTCTGTTTCGCGCTGCCATCGGCCATTGAGTACCCTGCAATGAATGCAATGGTTTCTGACCTCTCTTCGGAAACCGGCAAGAGCCATGCGTTTTCAACGTTCAGGACAATTTTCAACATCGGATGGATTATCGGCCCTCTATTCGGAGTAGTTTTCTTTGAGATGGGCTTCTCGCTAATCTTCCTTCTGAATGTCATTACGTCGGTTGTATCGCTACTGTTCATCCTTTTCTTCATTGATGACAGCAATAGTTTCAGGCGGTCAAGTGGGAGGGAGATAAACGGTAAGCACTTCAAGCTCGATCGCCTCATAATCATTTTCGGAAGCGGCGTATTTTTCCTGTCAATGCTTGCGGGACAATTCCAGACATCGCTCCCACTCTTTTCAGCCCATTCAATACTCAGCAACCCGTCCCTTTATGGTTATGTCTATGCTGCAAATGGGATAACCGTGGTAGTTTCTCAACCAGTTATAAACAGGCTTATGCGCAGGTTCAGTGATATGCAGTCCATGGTCCTCGGAGTCCTTTTCTATATCATAGGGTATGGGACGGTGGCCTTTACCAGAAACCTGCCGCAGTTGATACTGGACATGGTCATCATAACCACTGGAGAGAACCTTACCGGACCTGCTGAGAACTCGGTTATTTCCTCATACTCCTCACAGGAGAAGACAGGCAGATACATGGCGTTCAAAAGCGCGATGTGGGGCATGGGTAGCATGGTTGGTCCTTCGGCTGGATTGTTGTTCCTCTATGGTTTCGGGTACAGTGGTTTCCTTACTTGGTCGTCAATAAGCCTGTTTGGAGTAGCTGCAATCGTTGCATTTCTGCTTTTCGCATCCGGAATGAAGAGACAGGTAAAGCATTTTGGTTCATCCTAGAATATTTGGGATAGGATAATATTGGTAGTCTCCTTGATCTTAAATGGACGATAAGAAACTCATCGAGAACCTTTATTCAGTCACCAAACCATGATTCGTTTCCAGTATTGTTCTGGACCACAGTGAAAATGATTCTCCATGCCTATCTTGACCATGAGGAGATCTGCAGGTGGCAGTGCCGATATGCTCCAAGGAGTACTGCATATCCGATCATGTAGGGGAAAGGGTGTGGCGGGATCCGGACAGTGGCATTTATCATGTATATTTGCACGCAAGGATACCAAGAGTCGAATGCCCAGAGCATGGAAAGCTCCAGGTATCTCTGCCATGGGCGGATAGGCATTCACGCTTTTTCATGAGATTCGAAACCTTTGCATTAGAGGTAATGAAGAACATGAACATCATGAATTCCGCCAAGGTCCTGTTGCTATGGCGGTTATCAAGCGTTAGAAATTTGAAGTCTGTAAGCGACGCGGACATTGTAATTTATGCTATATTTCGCATAATTTGTCCTACACCATAATGTAATTTCTTTGAAAATGTCTACTGGAGACACAATTTTCCTTATAAAATTCAACTTTGATTTCAAAAAAAAATAATGGCAGATGATTGCCATAGTTCTGTTGCGAAAGATTATAACCTTTCACTTTATTTATTATTATTGGCTTCGAAGACAATTCTGCTGTCGCTCTTGGCTATGATAATCGTGACCTGGCTCCTTGTAGCTTCCATCACGCAGATACAGCCAATTTCTAGCAGCCCTGGTACCAGCGGAACAACCTCCGGTGGAGGATCAAGTGGTTCAGGTAGCGGAACCGGATTTGGATCTGGATCCGGATCTGGCTCCGGATTATCTGGGGGTGGCGGTTCGCTAGGATTTAATCTTCCCCATTTCAATTTTACTCTTCCGAAATTTAATTTTAATTTTCCCAACATCAACCTGTATCTCCCCAAGCTGAACTTCGCTTTTCCGAATCTCGGCAGCTTATTTGGGACTGGTGGAACCGGGTTGTTCGGATCAGGTGGCGGATCCGGATCTGGGGGCACAGGCGGATCTGGTAGTTCTTCCGGAGCGGGTTCTGGTGGAAGCTCCGGGTCAGGCGGTACTTCCCAGTCGACAACATCGCACCCAGTTCTGCCTCCTATTAACCAGTTTCTTCTAATAATCATAATTTCAGTGGTTGCAGTATCTGCTGTTGTTCTTACACTTTCTAAAATGTCGTTTTCCAGAAGAAAGAATTCAGACAAGGACGAGGAAGGTAATCAGGAACTTCTCCTTTCAGTCGCTGCCCCAAATGAAAACGAGAATTACAAAGACTCCCAGGTAAGGATAGGTGCAGGGGAATCAATTGCAGCAATGGAGGGATGGTCCAATGGCGACGATCTCATAAAACCTGAGATAAACGGAGACCTGCCTCTTATCTGGTCAGCTGGCGTTACCGTGGGGATAGACTATAATTTTGATGCGACGCTTGATGCCAGCTGTGATCTCCACACCGAGTCTCGGGGGAAGGCGGTGGCTATACCTGGCAAATCATGCAACGTGATCAGGGCGTCCATGGGAAAGCATCTGGAAACAAAATACATAAGGGGGGTTCTGTATGAAAATGATGTCGTTGACCTGATGCACCTAAACATATTGAATGAAGCCGGTTTTCGTCAGGACGATCTAACAGTAAGAGAAATAATTGAAAGGATGTCATCGAACTGGTATTTCAAGGATCGGTCCGAGCTCCCGCTTCTGGTTGAAATATTCGAAAGATCATTCTATGGGAAGATGCAAGTTGACAGGTACAATTACGAGCAGTTTCTTTACGGTCTCTCCCATTCCATGGTCAGGCCAAGGGTAATCATATGTAAAGGGAACGAGGATTCAAATTGAGGCCGACCGGAAGGAATATCGCTATTTTTCTCATAAAATACTTAGCCGCGCTTTTCTTTATCGTCATAGTTTCAGGATTTACGTCAACGGATTTCCTCTTTGCATTTGTCCTTGATCTGATCAGGATATCACTATATCCAGTGATCATTTCGGCCGCAGGACGTGCTGTCGGTATGTTCGGTTACCAGAAGATTGAGAAAACGGTAAAATACGCTATCGCAAATGGAATCTACCTTTACCTTTTCACTGGTATTTTTGAGTATACGTCCCTTTCAATGTATCATTCTGTCTCCTATTTGTACGAATTTTTCGGCATCTTTCTATTTTTTTACAGCATTAACCTAGGTATATTTGCGGGATCGATGAGGTCCAAAAACATATCCACGGTTGGAGGTAGATCCATTGGTATACTTGCATACAGTGCGTTCTTTGAATCCCTGGCACTTCTCATTGCCAGCCTCCCATTTTCATATCTACCGGTTTTCCAGTATCCTTTCGAATTCACTGCATTGGCACTTCTTCCATTCTCTGCCGCACCAATTCTTCTTGCTTCGACGAAGGAAGAAACTTCAGCCGCGGGAAAATACATGTATGACTCCATGAACAGGTGGGCCACTCTGGGATTCATGCTGGGAGTTATGCTCTCCATATTATACGTACCAAAACCTTCTGCCCTTAATGGATACCTTTTCATCATCTTTCTGGTCATGATAGTGCTGGTTTTCCTCTACATAATGGTAAAGGTTTATTCCGGTAGCTCGAGGAGGATGGATTCAATAACAGCAAACGTTTTTGAAAAATTCAAGCATAGTTCGAAAATTTATGGGGATCAGTGGTTCCAGGATATCGTGGGAGGCGTCGATCTGTTCATAATGAACGGAAAGAAGGATTCGTTGCTGATTCAGCTGACAATCCTCCTTAACAGCACGGAGATGGATTACCAGAAAATCTACGGGGTTCTTGTTCCTATTATCACTTACGAGGTGCCCTTCGGGATCAGGTACGGTATCTTCAATTTGAAGAGCGAGATAGAGGCTGAGGTTGCAAAGAGAAAGAGCATAGTCGAACAGATTGTCAGGAACATATCTGTCAATTCCTCGGGTGTTGCATATGGATGATCTAAGCAAGAAAGATAGTGGTATTGAAAATGCGGTAAACGAAAGCGGTAATGACCAGAGAGTTGTAGAAATACTAATACTGAATGAACTTTCAAAATATTTTGTAGGGGACTGGAAGGTATTGGAAAAAATCCTTTCAGCTATTTTGGCATCCGGCCATATACTACTGCAGGACGATCCAGGTACTGGAAAAACATTTCTGGCCAAACTTCTGGCACAGGTTCTTGGCATGAGTTATCACAGGATACAGTTCACTCCGGATCTACTTCCCAGTGATATAGTGGGTACCAAGGTCTGGAGGCAGGCAAAATCAGAATTTGAGGTGATAAAGGGACCTATATTTGCCAACCTCATCCTCGCAGATGAAATAAACAGGGCTCCTCCAAAGACACAGGCTGCCCTGCTTGAGGCAATGGAGGAGAGACAGGTGACCATAGAAGGAGAGACTATAAAATTGCCTCTGCCGTTCATCGTAATAGCAACACAGAATCCCATTGAATTCGAGGGTACCTATCCCCTGCCGGAGGCCCAGATGGATAGATTCATGATTCAACTTTCTCTCGGTCATCCCCAGAGCGAAAAGGAGGTATTGAAAAGGCGACTTGGATGGCAGAAGGACGATCCCAGCAGGGACGCCAAAACAGTGGCTGACAATGCCTTGATACTGGAGATGCAGCAGTCACTCGAGACGGAGGTAAAGGTCAGTGAGGAGCTTCTGGACTACATCTCAGCGTTTGCTGAATGCAGGAAGGACAGCAGGGTTATGGCAGGCCCGAGCACGAGAGGTCTAATTTCCCTCTTGAGGATGAGCAGGGCATACGCCTATGTACAAGGCAGAAACTACGTCATACCGGACGACGTTAAGGCAGTTTATTCGATTTCACTTTCTCACAGGCTTATCCTGAAGCCAGAATTTGAGATGGAGAATCTCAGCCCGTCTTCGGTAATAGATGATGCCGCCAAGAAGATATTCGTACCAAAATAAGTGGAAGTACATGTAATGGTAAATCAGTGGACAAAAAGCCTGATGGCAATTCTGGTTGCAGGTTCTATCATTGCCATAGGGGCAGCAATATCGACCACGCCTTCTCTTATAGCAGGCATACTCACAATAGTGGTCTTCCTGATAATACTGTATGAGTTGGAAACAAACCCCGAGATAAGATTCGAGATCAAATTTCCAGAAAAAGCCTATGTGGGTGATACTATAGATATAACTGTCAGGACGATTATAGCAAGAGGGATAGGGCTTTTTGACATTTCTCTTCCCGTCGTCAAATCATTTGATCTGGTGGATGGAAACAATGTCCACATTGTCTACAAGGGTTTTCGATACATTGACGAAGAATTTCACTATAAGGTTAGGGCACTGAGAAGAGGTATTTTCCAGATGGGAACTGTCTCGTTCAGCTACTTTCCTTCAATGGGTATCATCAACGGGATTTCTGAGACCGTTGACCTGAAGAAGGAAATTGAGATAACCCCGAAAATACTGGCACAGGAAAAGCTTAGGAGAAAATACAGGACAAGGGTAAGATTCCCAAGGGCGCATGTTTCCAATACAGGTCCTGTATCGACGGATTTCGAGAATATTAGAGAATATACTGTCGGAGACCCGTATAAGACAATAAACTGGAAAGCCAGTGCACGATCTGCTGACGGTGGATCCCTGCTTGTTAACCAGTACGAAAAGGAGGGTACAAAGAGCGTGATATTTCTGATTGACGGGAATTCTTCTATTCTACGGGGGACAGACGAGGAAAATCAGTTGGAATATGCCATACAGTTCGCGCTTTCATCATCAAGGATGTTCCTTGCTTCTGGATTCGGAGTGGGTATGTGGTCCCTGCAGTCGAATTTCAACGAACGCAGTGATTATGTATTGCCCTCATCAGGGATGGAGAACATGCGGAGGATTACCAACATGCTTCTGAGGATTGAGAAAACTGCTGCAAGAAAAGGGAAATACAACCTTGGAAAAGCTTTTTACCACTCGCTTCTGGAAACCTCATCCACCGTGATACTGATGACATCCATTCAGAATGACAATATAACTGAAATATCTGATATATGTAAGAAAATCGCTTCTTACAGGGGAAGGACAATACTTGTAGACATAGTTTCATACGGCATTCTCATGAAATATTCCTCTTTCAGTTCCCTGGGATCCATTTTCAGCCAGACTATGCAGGCTTCGGACTGGAAAAAAATCGCGAAAAACATTCCAGGAAGGACCATGGTTATACACTGGGATCCGACCAGCCAGAAGATTGGACACGCTGCAGGAATAGTAATGGGGGTATTGAGATGAACAGATATTCGCTTTTTATTGCAAGTTTCATCCTTATGGCATCACCCGGATTCTATCTTCTGGCCTACACCTCGGGCACAATCCCGCAAGTTCTATCTATCCTGATTATTATCATAGCACTTCTGGTCTCCATAAACGCGCTGATCAACGGAAAACATTCAGGAATGAGGTTTCTTGTTCTCATTCTATCTATTGTTCCGCTTGTGCTTTCCAGGGGCTATCTTACAACATATTTTCCAACTCCAATAATTATCCAGCCTGGAAATTTAACCGATTATGTCATTACCATAGTGGCTTCACTTCTGGGATTCCTGTTTGCAGGTTTGACGGAAACATTCACGGAGTTCAGGAAATTGCTTGAGGAGAAGGAGTATGATGAGAATGAGATCAGCTCAAGTCTGGGAAGTTTCGGCAACACTGTGTTTGGGATCGCAGTAATGTCATTCGTGGCAGGTGGGATCCTGTACGTTGCCATAAAGATACTGCCGTCAACCAATATCGGTATTTTCCCTGCCATTGTACTGTTCCTCGCAGTATACATCGTCCTGTTCAGATCTATATTCCATAAGAGGAACCTCAAGGGCAGATCAATTCCTTAAGACCCTTGGTGAAAGGAGCAATCCTAGCATGCACGGAAAAGGAATCCCACGAACTTCAGTCGTGGGAGGATGTCAGATGTTATTCAATAAGTCTGTTTGGAGTAGCTGCAATCGTTGCATTTCTGCTTTTCGCATCCGGAATGAAGAGACAGGTAAAACATATTTTAGTGAACCTTACGGTTCATGAGGATTTTTAACCTTAAACATGTGTCGTTAATAAAAGGCGTTGTCCAGCTGTTTTCCAGCCACACCGCCCCTATGTGCTCAAAGATTTACACCTGAAACGCATCAGAAAAGTTGTACATAACGCCAAATTTTGCCAGAAAATATTTATCAGGGTAATGAATCTACACTTAGTGGTAAGAAATGACCAAATTCGTTCTGATATCAGACACCACGCTTGCATATGAATATAGGAATTTCCCCCTGCTGGATTTCCTACCTTGCGCCCCTATCAAGGCGGTCCCCCCTCCAGTATACAAATTCCTCAAGGGACCAGCTCCCCCTGCTCTGCCAGACGGGCAGGCTGTTTTCTCGCAGTACTCAATCAGAAAGCTGGAGGCAGCGCTCCTGAGGAAATACCGGAGGGAGGATGTTGCCGTTGCCCACGAGGACTATCTATCAAACTTCATAAAGGACGACACGGAAATAATAGGTCTTTCCACAATGGACCCGCTCGGCCTCGGCCCGACAACAATGTCATATTACGCCCTCTTCGGGGGGGACCTTAATGCCTGGGTCAGAAGGGAATGGGACACGCTGGTAGCCAAGGTGAACGCAGCCCGATCAGGCACAAAGGCGAAGCTAATCGTCGGGGGTCCAGGGGTATGGGAATTCACCATACTGCGGGATGAAATAGACAAGTACAATTTTGATTACATCGTTCAGGGTGAAATGGATGACATGG
>JAKAUW010000089.1 GCA_021817455.1 Thermoplasmata archaeon
CCACTCGCTTAGACCTCAGGGCCCTTTTGACTAGAACTGATTCCTTCATAAGCCTGTCTGTTAAGAAAAGCAGAACTGAGAGTGAGATGACTTCCCATACCAAGTTGAATAACTTAGAGACCTGAACGTTCACATTTAGAGTGAGAAAAACCGAATAGCATAAAATAAAAAGCATTGGCGAGAGCAGATTGAATTTGCTTTTCAGGTACATGAATCTGGTATGAGCTAAAAGAATTACACAAAATATGGAGGTATTATCCCATTCCAAAGTTTAATATCGAAGAGAACATTAATACGGTATGCCAAAAGCTGTTTGTTTCCCCCACGCAGATGACCAGTTCGAAACGCCCTTTGAACTAATGGAATGGCTGGATTGCGATTTGAGGAATCTTCACGGAGGGTACTATAGGTATAGGGAAGCTCGAGGACTTGGACGGCTCGAACCCGGATCCTTGGTTTTCTTCTACAAGAACAAATTGATCGTTGGAAGTGCCGTTGTAGAAAAAGCATCTAGGCCCTTGGAGGATTCAGAGATACAGAGATGTGCTGAAATATATAGGGAAGAAAACTGTGCTGGTATGAAGAATATAGTGAAATTCTTCACGAATTCCATATGGGTCTGGGACGAACATGATCTTGTCAATGAAAGTGAATTCAAGGAAATTACTGGTAAGAATCTGGATTATTATGCATCTGTAAATCCCGATGAGGTCATGAAGTTATACGGATTAGTTGCCAAGAAGAGAGAGGAAATGGAGAAAAGAGCTTTAGGTACGCATAACGATTTATCCTGAGCCTTTTCACAAAAATTTATACCTGAAGGAACATCAGTTTCCCCGGATTAAGATGTGATATTTCACACATTTATCTGATATAAATCTTAATATTTCTTGGGAATTGATACTGAATCATTAAATGGCCTTATTCGTCAGGAAAAGGAATAGTTTCCAATCTCAGCCTTCCCATATACTTGATGCACTCCTTCCTTATGGCGTCCCATTCCTCCGGTTTGTTCAGGTTTAGGTCAATAACATCACGGGAAACGTGTTTCCCAGTAACGCATCATTAAACATAGATGGAAATCCAGTTACCATAAGCGAAGGCTATTTCAACTATTCTGTTGTGCCCGGTTACCACACGGTCAGAATTTTCGAGAATGGATATCGAACCTACTATGAGAATGTGACCACTCAATCGGGAAAAGTGATAAGCATTCAAGTAAATCTGAAGTCAGATAACAGTATCTCGAATGGGAATGATATGATATATTACGGGACTGCAGCCTCCGGAATAGTTATCATCTCCATGGCAGGGTATTTTGTTTGGAGGAGAAAAAAATAGAATTTGGTCTTCACTCCAAGATTTTTCAGCTACCGAGTATCCGACAAGAAAATTAGCTGCTCGTCCATAACTCGTTTAGCCTTGGAATAGCACAGGTTAATGCCAATCTGACTAGCCGATCATCTCTTTGAGCCCTTATTTTCCTAATATATCAACTCTGTAATTGAAACCCGAAGTAAACCTAAATAGAAATGGACCGGAGGGGATCCAGAAAGTGGAAAGTGAGGAAAAACAGCTTTAATTTCAGTAATTTGCGTGGCATGAAACCAGGCTGGAACCTTCGAACCGGAGGGCATTGTTCCGAGCTAAGGACTGATTGAATATGGATATCGAAGGAAATAGACTGAAGGCCACTCCCTTCAGACTTTTATTTTCTTACAAATTCGATTAATATATAATTAGAGGCATAGTCCTTCTAAATATCCTTTCAAGATAGAAAAATGTATTCGCTTACGAATGAAAGCGCCCCGAACGGGACTTGTGCCTGGTGATTATGTCGAATTTCAAGTAACGATCCTAAATACTGGATCAGCGGTTCTTAACACGAGCCTGGTTGCAATAAATTCTGTTGCTGTGTATAACTCCAATGGACAACTAATAACTGGTAAAGACGTCCCAATAAGCGAACTTCAGCCACCTGTTACAACAGCATACCTCAACAGTGTAGTAAATACTGGAAACTATGGAAATGGTGAGAGTGATAGCGGAGTTGGATACCTTATAAATGCCACTAGCACTGGTTCCTCGCCTGCTTCATTAGCTCATGGACAAAGCATCACATATTCTGTTTATGTAATACTGCCTATGATTGCGCCTGGATCTGCAGCCGGAAATGGCGGTAGTGTAAGTATCAGCATACCCATATCAGTAGACCAATAAAAATTACATACCCATTTTTTAATTTTTTTTATATATTGGGATTTTCCTGTAATTTCAATGTCAAACATATATATAAGAGTATTAAACTTGGGAATCAGGCGTCTTCCTATTTTCTAAACCCCCCGACAAAGCAAGTGGAAAGATTTTAATTGACCAATGGATAACGTAAGGCTGGGTCCGTAGCTTAGCTAGGTAGAGCGATGGACTCTTAATCCATAGGTCGGGGGTTCGAACCCCCTCGGACCCGCTTAATCTCTGATTGGTTCTGTGAGCGTCGTTGTTATTTGATTTTCGATGAAGGCCAAAAAGTATACAATCTTTCACTTTGCATTGTAGTAGAGCCTATGCTCACTGCACTGCTGAAAGAAAAGATCGGTGTCCTAATAAGTCATCGGTTCATTTCCAGTTGCCTGCTGGCTTTCTCCAGTATAGCCCTGCAAGTTTCATAATCAAGCCTTCTCCTTCTCACACCATTCTTCATATTTCCTTTGAAAGGTGACAGGAGTATGTCATCAGTATCCTCCCGGTAGCATTCCAGAATATGGTTGCAGGTCTCCAAGAAAATAGACAACTTCCCATCTTCAACATCTCCGTCTATAACCGTGATAACCCTGGAACTTATCTTAATGCCACTCATATCGTAATTGAGGTCTTCCCTCTTCATGAAAGAAATCCTTCTCCTGGGGTCCGTCGTATCAACTGCTCTCAGCCCAATTTTGCCATTGGGAGTGTTGAACCTGAAGTATAAATCATTGCGCGGATGGAGCCTTTTGGCTTCCAGTGCCCCAAGAGTGGACTTGAAATGTTCATTTTTATAGACCTTTACTTCGTGAGTAGATTTCATGGTACCATCGAAACATAACACGCAAACTGGCGTTTCCGTTTCATCAAAAGGGTTTTCTTCCAGGATGTTGATTGAAACCAGCCTGCCCTTTGGGAAAGAAGAATTGATGAATGTCTCAGGGACTATGGCCACAATATATTCCTGAGCCTCAAGCATCTTGGCCAGGGCGAGCAGGTATAGATTCCCGTATCCGGATGATTTGAAATATTTCTCAACCTTGTCGAAAATATGCCTTCTCCTTGCACTGTAATTTGAAAGGTATGGCGGATTTGTGATGATTATGGCATTCGGGGTAGATGGGATGTTCAGGAGGCTGTCACAATATTCCCAGCCAAGGTCCTCGTCAATGTCAAGCCCTTTTGTTTCCTTGAACCCTATCTCCTCCATTGCTCTGAGGAGGTCCCCGGACCCGGCAAAGGGATCATAGGCTATTTTACATCCCGAATTAAGAATGAAGGTTTTTATGTTATCTTTCAGCCATATTTTCTCCTTCGTAAAATATTGACCCAGGCCCCTCTTCTTTGTTTTCGGGTTCATTCCGGTTTGCTAAAACAGAGATAAGCCTATAAATACTATGATTGGTGAAAGTTGACTCTACAACAAACATGAACCGCTGCGACATCAATATATCCAACTTTCCAGTACCTTTTCCGTGAAGACTGTCAGCCTTGCAGGCGCTCTTGCAGTAGGGCTTGGTGGCATAATCGGCGCAGGGATCTTTGTATTGAGCGGCACAATGATTTCCCTTTCTGGAACGGGAGCCCTGATCGCATTCATTATGACGGGCTTTGTTGCTGTGATACTCGCCCTTGAAATGGGAGAACTGGTAAGTACCATGCCAAAAAGCACCGGAGCCTCTTACTCCTTTGTTTACAACGCCTTTGGAAGTGAGCTGGGATTCATCACCGGGATTTCCCTTTATTTAAGTTTTGCAGCATCCGTTTCCGCCATTGCCCTGGGATTTGGTTCATACCTTGCGTCTATGGCAGGGATCAGTAGTACCCTGTACGCCCACATTTTTGCTGTAATCCTAATACTAATTTTGGTTGGCGTCAACCTTGAAGGTGTAGCTGAAGCAGCAAAGGCAGATATTTTTATAGTGGTTTTCAAAATAGCAGTCCTGATCATATTCATAATTTTCGCCCTCCTTTTCGGTAAGTTTCTTTTTGCCAACATATCCCTGCCACCTGTCAATGGGATGTCAGGAATCTTCTCTGCCAGCGTTATCGCAATGTTTGCATATGCTGGCTTCCAGTCAATAGCGACAATGGCCCCCAACATTAAGGGAGGAGGGAGAACAGCAGCCAAGGCGATTCTTATGGCCGTTGCCATAAGCCTGGTCCTTTATATTCTGGTGACGTTGGCCCTCCTGTCTCTTCTCCCAGGCACCAGCTTTGGTGAAGTGGCCGATCCCTTGAGTTTCGCACTTAAAAGTGCCGGTGCACCGTCCTGGCTATTCTACCTTGTGGATCTAGCTGCTCTTGCAGCAACAACTTCAGCAACACTTGCGATGATGATTGCTGGTTCGCAGCTCGTGTTCCAGCTTTCAAATGACGGGCTACTGCCAAAATACTTCGGCAAAACAGGGAAGAGCGGAAAAGCCCCAATAACTTCTGTAATGCTTACTGCATTCTTTGGCATTTCACTGATGTTTACCGGTAACATATACATCATAGCAGCTATCAGCAATTTCGGAATTCTTTTCAGCTACCTAATTAGCGGGTTTGCACTTGTCAAAATAAGAAGGGCGAGAAGACATCCTGAAAAACACTCTGATTTCATAAAAAATTCAGGACTCGCCTTGCAGGATATCTTTGAGATGCCATTGTTCCCTTATCTGCCCATTGCTGGAATTATAATGATAATAGCTTTCTTCTTCGGTTTCCCTGCAATTGCCCTTAGTGCTGGATTAGGGCTTGTTTTGGCCTGCATAATTGTGTATTACGTTATGAGGGAGGACAGAGATGAACCAGTAATCAAGATAAGGTTCTTCAGGTAATGGATTGGGAGTATTATTATGCTTAAACAGATTGAAAAAGATCAGGTAATCATGTTTAAGAGAAGATGATTGTGGTTTATGTCCTTTAAATGAGGAGATTATGAGGAAAGAAAAACCTCATGAATTTCAATAGTATTCTCCCCCACAAAGGCCTCCTTTGGGAGTGTGCCGCCAAAATGAGCTTTCTTGAAGGCATCGCTGTTCATCCAGTTCTGGAAATGCTCCATCGTCTCCCAGTGGGTCATAACAATATATTCATCTCCTTTTATTGGGCGCAGGACTTCATTTCTTACAAAGCCGGGCGTTTCACTGAGATGGCTCTCCCTTTCGGAGAATAATTTCTCAAATTTTTCCCTGTAATCCTTCCTTACCGGGATTCTGTTTTCCACTACTATCATACTCTGTTAAGCCATTGGTTTGTTAAATAATTATTCTAAATTAGGGTAGGCAGGAGGTGTGGGATCGATTGGAAATAGTTCAATATATCCTGTCTTCAAATCGTAAATTGCATTGGTTATGGTCAGTTCCCTGCTTTCAAGTAGGCTCCTTACAGATTTAATTTCAAGTAACCTTAAAGACTGAAAATTAGTATTTTTCCTGATGCAATAATCCAGGTTCAAAACCTTTGCAGGAATTCTTTTTAGATCTTCAGACATGCTGTTAATCATTCTTATCAAGGCGGAATTACCAACTGGCAATCCAGTCTTTCCTGAAACATTCTCGTAAGCTGCGGTAACCGCTCCACAATTCGTGTGGCCCATTACTACTATCTTCCGGATTCCCAGTACTGTGACGGCAAACTCAACTGTGGCGAGAGAAGATTCATCCATTACTTCCCCAGCTATCCTCACCTCAAAAATTGACCCAAGAGGCGCATCGAGGATGATAGATGGAGCCACGCGTGAATCTGAACAGGCAATGATAATGAATTCGGGGTTTTGTGACACAGCAAGCTCCCGGAAATCAGTATTGGAACTTCTGAACCTACTGTTTCCATTGATTATAGAATAGAAATCTTCACTCATTTCCGTCCTTTAATACTCCTGGCTCTTTATTGCAGATTAATGGTTAAAATTTCCTGAGGTCCGTTTCATACTGAGGTGTAGTATACCATCAGCCAGAGGCCAACTACTGATTTTGTCTTATATGCAGCAACGGGCCAGGAAAATTGAGGTTTCGCCACAATGGTATAATTTTGTGGGCAGATGAGCAAGAGCTATGCATAAATTGGGCCCTCGTCAGAATATAGCTATCTAAGTTAAGTTGACAGCATAAAATTACCTGGACACATTTCTCTAATTACTAGCATGAATGACTGGAAAATCAGATCTTTGAAAAGGTCACGTAAAGATAGGTTTCACAAAAAAGCTACGCTCTGAAAACAAGGTTTCCAGAAGCTGTTGTTTGATTGCCGCTGACAAACAGGACCCTGAAGGGAGGATGTGAAATCTGCAATACAACTGACACTGGTAGTCTCTGAAATCTTACGCCATGGAAAAATGGTTGAGTATTTTATGCCTTCAAAATCTCATGGTGAAGAACTTTTTACAGAGGGAGATTTTTCCAGTCCATGAGGTCTTTGTCATTCAGCGACTTGATTTCAAGCTTTTCGAGTAGGTCAATAAACAGATCGTCTCTTATGGATCCAGCGTAAACCTTGTCTTCTGCATGCCTGAACAGCGCGGATCTTATTGCACTGACTGCTACAACCGTGCCAAGCCGGGCTGCATTTTCAGCATCATCCTTGATTTGGGAAGCGAAATCCCTTGAGAGTTCATCCTTCTGGAGGTCTTTCAGGAAATCATCCACGGTCTCCTTGAGAAGCTTGCTGTGTTCCTCAGCGAGCACCACACGGACTTTGTAATTTGGTTCGAAGTCGATATGGTCTCCAGAGACCTTAAACCAGTTCTTCGCATCTTTTTCAAAAAAAACATCTGCAAGTGCCCTTGCTGTTTTCTTGGGGTTTGAGAAATCTATTCCGGCAGTCAGGTCATAAGTTACCAGTGATCCATCTTTAGAGGCTTTTCTGCTTGATGCAATTGCCTCTTCTATATTGCCATCAGGGTTCATGAGAAATTACAACTGAAAAATTATATAAGTACCTATGGGCGGTCCCCATTGTAGAATTTCACTCCTATTAAGAAACTGAATTCTCATTTGGTTCACTCTTCTACCCTTTCTACCACCTTAATATGAGGCAACACAATAGATGGAAGATGCGTTCCTTGTTTTCCCAGAAATTAAAACCTACAGGTTCAAACTGGAGCAGTTAGGCCTTGGTGACGTCAATGCCATGTTCCAGATCAAATCCACACCCGCTGTAACGCACAGTTATGGCAGGAACCCAAACGTCAGCCTTTTACAGGCAGAAAGCTGGTTAAGGATTATTATAGACGATTATAGAGAAAGGAAGGGTTTGGTCTGGAAGATAGCTGACAAGACTGATGGGAGGATTGCAGGTGCGGTTACTTTATGGAACATGGATCATAAATCCTTGATGTTGGAGGTTGGATATGAATTGCACCAGATTATTGGAAAAAAAGTGTAATGACAGAAACTTTGAAATGTCTCATTAATTGGATATTTGGGGAGTTTGGGCTCAATAGGGCCCAGGCTTGTCCTCTGCAGCACAATCTGGCTTGTGGGAAATTACTGGAAAAGGTTGGCTTTTTTTAAAAGAAGGGCCCCTTATGGAGAGAGTGTATTTTCAAGGTAGGTTCCAAG